>CANKNL010000001.1 GCA_947483345.1 Chitinophagaceae bacterium
CCAAACCAGGCGCGATAACCGGGCTACGCTACGCCCCGAACGGTAATATTTTTATAAGAACTTCTGCGGAGAGGGTGGGATTCGATCCGCCGCGGCGGAACAGAATGACCCGTACTCATCCAAAAAAAATCTGCGGAGAGGGTGGGATTTGTACCATTCTCCGAAACCGCTTACTATAAAGCATTTCAAAAAACCCACTTAAAACACTCACCGAATTACGAACCGAATAAATTGCTGGAAATTGGTGCAATTTGTTGGTACTCACGCTCATTTTCCACATCCCCAATCTCCTAGGGGTTGCAAATATATGAGTTTTACGTTTCCTACCCAATTAAAAGTGCTTGTACCTCGTCAACTTTAAACCCCGTATAATGGCAAAACTCTTTGACAGTTACAAACTGATGTTCTTCCTTTTTTAGGGCCACCTTGATCTTTTCTAATAGCATACGTCCCCAGCGCTCACTTTTGCCGGTGATGCGCTGCACGTCCTTGGGGTAAACACAGAGCCTTGTGGTTTCGGTTTTCATACACTATCCATACTTCATCCCAGGAGATGCTATACTGCACCTATGGTTGAAAACGGCATACAAATTTAATAAATACCTAAAACATACATTCCCAGCAATAAATGCTGAATCCGGCAATAAGTGCTGATAACGGAAGTGACTTGATGTGTTCAACCGAAATGCTTACCAGATTTGGGGTATGAAATACATACAAACTCTCTTTTTCATTCTTGTAACATGTCTTACAACTTCAGCGCAGCTGGTTGTTCAGGTGTATGATGGGGATACCTACAAAATCCTCAATCATGGAAAACTCCAGGTAATAAGGTTGGCGAATGTTGATGCTCCCGAGCTGAGCCAGTATTATGGAACCGTAGTAAAAGCCGGTGTATCAAAATTGATACTCGGTAAAACAGTAAAAGTCGATTTCGGAATTAAGGACCGGTATGGAAGGACGATCGCTGGTGTTACTGTTAATGGGATGAGCCTGGACAGTCTTCTTATTGCTAAAGGCTGGGCCTGGAACTATCAACAATTCTCACAAAGCAATCCTCAGTTATCAGTTAATGAATCTACAGCCAAAAAAGCCAGGATCGGTATGTGGCGATGCCTGTTTAATATTCCACCCTGGATATGGCGTAAACTAAATGAAAAGCAAAAACGGCTTCATGAAATGTGCCGATGAACATTTCGATTTTGAGATTTAAAAGACCATAAAAATGGCAAAGCAAAAAGGTATAATTAAACTGGAAGGTACTATCGGAGATATTACTTTCTACAAATCAACACAGGACGGGCACCTGGCCCGTGAAAAAGGCGGGGTAAGTGCTGATCGTATCGCTAATGATCCAAATTTCCAGCGCACCAGGGAAAATGGGGCTGAGTTCGGCGCAGCAGGTAAAGCCGGCAAAGTATTGCGCAAATCAATACGCGGATTGCTGCAAAACGCTTCTGACAGCAGGATGGTAAGCCGCTTAACCAAAGAAATGGTAAAAGTGGTCCAGATGGATGCTACCAATCCCCGTGGCCAGCGTAATGTGATCGATGGCGAAGCAGAATTGCTGGAAGGTTTCGATTTTAACAAGAATGGTAAACTGGGTACAACCCTATATGCACCATTTACCGGAACCATTGACCGGGTTGCCGGTACATTGACGGTGGACATACCTGCATTTGTACCGCAGAACCTGATCGATGCTCCGGGCGGGACCACTCATTTCAAAATCGTTTCTGCAGGTGCGGAGGTTGATTTTGAGAATGAAAAGTTTGTTGTGGACAAGCAGGAAACTGCTGTCCTACCATGGGACGTTAATCCAACCGCTGTGATCAACCTGGCCAATGCAGTAACGGCCAACAGCACGCATCCTTTGTTTCTCGCACTTGGTATTTCATTTTACCAGGAAGTGAACGGACAAATGTATCCGCTGAAAAACGGCGCTTTCAATGCCCTGGCATTGGTGAAAGTATTGGGTCTGTAATGGTCCCACATTGTTGGTGAGTAAAACAAAAAAAATGGAACTGGAGCTTATCAGGACATATTTTCCGAATGGAACCAATGGGGAGATCCTTTTCAATGGCGCAAGGATCTGCAGCTCAATAGAGCTGCCCTGGAAAAACAACGAACATCAGGTTTCGTGTATCCCGGAGGGAAGGTATGAACTGAAAAAAAGATACACCGCGGAACGTGGCGAGCATCTTATCCTGGTAAATGTACCGGGCCGCCAATTGATATTGATTCATGCGGCCAATGATGCGAAGAAAGAACTGCAGGGATGTATTGCTCCGGTTTCCATTTTGATTGCTGAAGGAAAAGGATCCCAATCGAGAATTGCATTGGCTAAAGTAAATGCGATCGCAATTCCGGAATTGGGAAAAAAGAAACAAGTTTTTTTAAACATTAAATCTAAATAAGATGAACGATCCCTGGTTAGATCTTTTAAGCTCATGGCTATTAAATGCCTGAGTTAACCCGAACAATCCCGAGTTCCGCTTCGCTCGTCGGGACCGTGGGTATTTTTAAATCATTAAATCTTAATTATGATGGAACCTTGGTTAGATCAATTAAGCTCATGGCTATTTAACGCCTGAGTTCCCCAAATAAACCAGTTTTTTAGATCCATAAAACACGCTGAAATGAAATTAGCGCAAAGGGTGAAGTCACCCACTCCAAAGTTTTTTAAGAAAGTAAGGAATATAGGGCTTGCCCTGGCTGCAATAAGTGCAACAATTTTAACTGAACCAATGGCATTGCCTGCAGTTGTGGTGAAAATAGCAGGATACCTGGCAGTGGCCGGCAGTGTTGCCGGTACGGTAAGCCAGACTGCAGTAGAAGGAGATTAAATGATATGGACCACCCAATTTTTGATACCAGTACTAAGGCGGGGACCGCAGGAGGCACTCTATTGACGATACTCGTTAATATCAACAGTGCTGATATTTTAAAAACAGGGATCCTGGCAGCGGTTGGTGCAGCAGTCAGTTTTGGAGTCACCCTTTTACTTAAATTTCTTATTAAACGAATAAAAAAATAGTCTCCCGATTCTTGTGGTGAGTAACGGAAGAAAAAGAGGCCCCCGAAGTTTTCGGGGGCCTCCCATTTTAATAGCCATCAAAATGCCTGAGCAGTAAATGCAGCTGCAAATTTTCGGAAGCTATTATTTGCTGAGCAAGATTTGACTTTAGTTTTTCAATCTTATCCAGGGTGTTTACCAGTTCCTGAAATTTTGACCAATCCGGGAAAACAGCTGGCGCCAGCTCCCGAATGATATCCCTGACATCATCCACATTAATAAATGGAATTATAGAACCGCGAAGACGGACCTTAAATTTACCCGCCTTGAATAAGCCGTAAACAAGCCAGAAATAAAAATTGAAATACTGCTGATTTTGGCAAATGACTGCAAAAGAATTTGGCCAAGGCTTTAAGGAAGGCTTACCGGCATTTTCTCCTTTACACAGAATGTAAAAAACATAAGGCTGTGTCATTATATTGGAATGATAACAGCGAATTTGTGGATAGATCATAATAATTAAGCTTTAAGTGATTCCCTCGCCTTCTGAAAATTTTAATCAAAAGAAAAAAGAGAAAAAAAGAAAGCCAAGTGATCAGCCGCCGTTGGTATAAACCAAAAGGAAACGGAATAAATGAGTGGATTGATGAAGTTGATTAATTGAAGAAGTTTGTGCAGGATATGCAGATGAGGTTTTATACTATAGCTTTATGCCGTAGTCTTTTGGTTGCCTGGCTTTAGATTTGCCGGGATTTATTCAAAAGCTGAAGTAGGTGGCTAACTTTGCTTGATTTTTTTTCTTGAGTACTATAACGCCACTTACAAAAACATAAAACACCTGTAAATTAGTATTGATTTTAAAAGCTTAGATTCATTTGCAACGAGGAATTATAAGATATATATTTGAGTTGGGCGTCATGCTTAAGGAGAACTTCGGCAACTTTTTAACTAAAAATACATGCAACCAAAACCTCTAACACGATCAGTTTATATTGCAATCTTTGTAAAGCTCACTTTCTTATTGATAAGTTGTAACACACAAAGCAGAAGCAATACTGATACTGAAATCAAACCTATCACGAGTGTGAATGACTTCAAAGTATATCTTACAAGTCATACTTTCTCCTATACAGGCGATATCGGGACGACATCAGATTACTATTCTTATAGCGCTAATAATGGGTTTACGTTAAGTGTTGAAGATAAAAGATCAGGAGAAAAAAAAGTTTATTCGGGAATTTATGAGACTAAGACAGGTAAATATGCAAATACAGGAGGAGCATTTTATTATGCTAAACTCAAATTTTCAACAACTGAGTGGACTTCTGATGCAGTTTTCCTCGTTCTATACAATGAAGATCTAATTGAACCACATTATAATAATGATAAGCCTATTAGGAATGAAGACGCAAATGGCTTATACTTATTTGACTATGATATAAGCTTGTCCAAAAACTATAACATTTATAAAGCAATGTAAAATGGCAACATATTTTTTATACCAAAATTGGAGAGCCAAGAAAAAATCATCTCCAGTGCTACATAATGCAACTTGCAAAAATTGTAACTACGGAAGTGGCAAACTTTCAAAATCCAATCCTGGAAAAAATGGGGTATGGATTGGCCCATTTACTAGCGTTTCATTGTCAAAAGATTATGTCACTAAGATCATCAATGGCAATATTAAGTATTGTTCATTTTGTATCTTGGCTACTCAATAGCACGAACGCCCAACATGAACTGTGTAAAAGCGGGCATGACAAACTTCCTTCGACATTTTATCGCTACTAATCATCGGCTATGGGCTTGCATTAATATGCTTACAACCATTTGTAAACGCTTCCTGTTGCATATGGGAAGAAAGCTGCGTATATTTAAGAGTTGGCTGCCATTATTGGAGATCATTCAAATTGACAATTATTAAAACTATGAGAGTATTATTTTCAGTATTTGCCGAGAAGACTAATGGTAATATCGAAGCATCTATTGACGGAGATTTTTCTTTGAATTTAATGTCGATTGCGCTAAAAGATATTTGTTTATACTTAATAAAATACCAAGACAGCCTTAATAAGGCTTATAGTAATATCGGTGCACTAAAAATCAGTTCCACATTTGATGATGCTAATTTTTACAAACCAGAGAAAGAAATGAGTGAAGTTAAAATTCATTTAAAAAATATAGCATATGAAGAGTTTCAAAACGATTTAAAAACTCTGAAACAGACATTATTAAATTTCCCATATATCCTTTACGATGAAGTCATATTTCCTACAGAATGGACAATAAAATATTGTGGCACTATCTTAAATAAGTTAAATCCTGCAACTCTTAAAGAAATATTACAACTTGAAAAAGATAACATTGAGTATCTCTATAAACGTATTTTACCAAAAATTGAAATGACATCGGAAGTAAAGATAGATAGTAAAGGGTTCAGGCTTGAAGAAATTAAAGTGTTGCTTGACAAATTTTATTCAGGATTTCCAGCTCAATTAAAAAATATAGTTCAAATCGATTTTTTGAGTTTAACGTGCAAATCATCATAACGGCAGCCAACAAGGCAAAAGCGGGGCATGAAAAACTTTTTTCAACATATAGCCCGTTACCAATCTTTGGTCATGGGCGTGACCGTTCAGTAATTGGCTTTAGTTTTAAATAAATATTTCGTTCCTTTATGTGCATCGTCATGGGGGACACAGCATCAAATACCCCGCCTTCGCAAGTACCCAGACGTTAGCGGCGACTCGTCGGTGACAGTTCATACTACGACCGACAGAATTAAAATTTAACTTTGACTAATTAAAATAAACATGCAATGGCAGAATTTTTAGACACACAAGGAGTTTCATATTACTTAAAGAAACTGATAAACAACTCAAACGACAAGTTGTATTTAATTAGCCCGTATTTGCAGTTAAACAATCAACTCAAATTATCGTTAGAAGACAGACACAAATTCTCTATTGACATTATTATAATTTATGGAAAAGTTAGTGACATAAATCCCGACGACAGTGCTTGGCTGCAATCAATGCCTGGAATTAAGTTATTATTTCACAAAGACCTCCATGCAAAGTGTTATTTTAACGAGAATGAAGCAATCATAACTTCGATGAATTTGTATATGTTTTCTCAACAGAACAATGTTGAAATGGGTATTTACATTTCAAAGGAGAAAGACGAAGAACTATATAAGCAAGTTGCAACAGAAGTTGACAGAATAAAAAGAGGAAGCGAACACAGAACCATTTCTGTTCAAAAGGTTGAAATACAGAAAGAGCAACCAATAGCAAAAAAAGATGAGCCTGCAAAAGTAAATATATCCAATGTAAAGTATTTTTCAGCAACAGCAATGTCAAAAGAGCTTGGAATTGCTCCCAAAGATCTCAATGCTAAATTTGAAAAATTAAATTGGATTGAAAAGAAAAATGAAGAGACGGTTTTAACAGACTTAGGTAAAAGCAAAGGTGCTCAAATGAAAAAGGGACAATACGGAGATTATATTGCTTGGCCTGAAACAATTATCAAGGAAATAAAATAGCTGAAATCACACGGGCTGCCGCAAACATGAACTGTTCAAAAAAATAACTTTAATTAACATCATTTTCCCATTTTTCAACTGTTAAGTGTCGTAGCAAAGGCGTTCGCGACGAAATAAAGTATTCGGAACACGAAAACCAATTACCGGAGCGATAGCGAGCCGGTTAACGACGGCCGCCGGAGAGTATGAGGAACGAATGAACGGAGGCGGACGGCGAGCCCCCACAAAGGGGCTGGACAGGCAGCCCCGGTCGCCCGGGGCAATGGGCAGCACCATAGGAGGCCACCGGAGTATATTTCCCGCAGGGTACGTAGGTGGCCGAACTATGCAAGTGAACCTTAGCAGCCGTATGCGAATGGACGGAGGGAATGAGCCGTATGGATGCAAGGTGAACGCAGCCTAAGTGGGGCGGCCGGCGAGCACATAAAAATTGGCAGCGGGTGGCCTGAACCTGACTGAAGTGAATGGATGACGAGAGTAGCGGATGGAGCGCAGCGGAATCAAGCGTAGCGAGGAAGAAATGAACGAAGTGAGGTGAAGGACACAAGAGCTGCCGTGAGGAATGAGGAGGAACTGCAAGTAGTATGACAAACCTGCGATAGCAGCCCTTGGGCATTGCAGCTGCTGGCATACTTTTATTTAAAAAGATTCATGCCAGGTGCTGCAATGGTTTGGCATATCTACTTGCTGACGACGAATGACGAACACCTTTTTACCGGCTTTAACTACGGAGAGCTGAACCGAATTAACAAATGATTATTCTCGTTCGAAGCGAATACTTTAAAATCTAATCCTTTGTATTCTTACTGCATTCAAGATTGCCAATAAGGCAACTCCGACGTCCGCAATTACAGCCTCCCATAAAGTTGCTATCCCCCCGGCTCCAAGAATTAGTACTATTACTTTTATTACCATTGCTATTGTGATGTTTTGCCAAACTATGCTCCTTGTTATTTTTCCGATCTTAATTGCTCTAACAATTTTTGATGGCTGGTCGTTTTGAATAACTATATCAGCGGTTTCAATAGTAGCATCGCTTCCCAGACCTCCCATTGCAATACCTGCATCAGCCAATGCAACAACCGGGGCATCGTTTACACCATCGCCAACGAATGCAATATGTTTCCCTGCATTTTTTAATGCCTGTACCTTCTCAACTTTACCTTCCGGCAGCAAATCCCCATAAGCATTATCAATTCCCAAGGATTCTGCAACTTTTGAAACGACTGCTTGCTTATCACCGGATAACATTACTGTTTGTATGTTTAGCTTATGCATTTCATCGATGGCCTGTTTTGCATCTTCTTTTATTTCATCAGCTATAGTTATATACCCGGCATATTTGTCATTAACAGCAATTACTACCACTGTGTCAACCAGGTTATCAATATCAGCCGGATATTCAATATTGAACTTCTTTAATAGTTTTGTATTACCTACCAACAAATTCTTGCCTTCAACAGATCCTTTTAAACCATGCCCTGAAACTTCTTCAACATTATCTGCCATTACATTTTTAGCAATTTCTCCTGAATAATCAACCACTGCTTTTGCAATTGGGTGAGTGGAATTATTCTCTAATGCTGCTGTTAGTTTAACTAATTCATCTTTCGCATATCCATTTGCAACTACTTCCTGTACTTTAAAAACCCCTTTGGTAAGTGTACCGGTCTTATCCATTACTACCACATTCACTTTTGTAATTACATCCAGGAAATTGGAGCCTTTAAATAATATCCCGTTTTTAGATGCTAATCCAATACCACCAAAATATCCTAAAGGAATGGATACTACCAGGGCACAAGGGCAACTGATTACCAAGAACACCAATGCCCGGTAAAACCAAATATTGAAAATATAGGGTTGAGCAAAAAAGTAAGGAACTAAACATACTCCAATTGCCAGTGCAAAAACTATGGGCGTATAGATCTTTGCAAAGCGGCTTATGAATAATTGAGTCTGGGATTTTCTTGCTGTTGCATCCTGCACCATTTCCAATATCTTACTCAACTTGCTATCTTTAAAAAGTGCCTTTACTTTTATCTCGGAAACCTTGTCGAGATTGATCATCCCGGCAAGTACCTGCTCTCCCTTACGTTTTGTATCAGGCTTGCTTTCACCTGTAAGAGCCGCTGTGTTGAATGTTCCCGCTTCTGAATTTAATTCCCCATCCAGTGCTACTTTTTCACCTGCTTTTACCTGGATAATTTCATCTAACTGAATTTCGTTGGGGTGAGTAACCTGTGCTGATCCATTTCTCAATACCGTTACCTCATCAGGGCGTACATCTAATAATGCCTTAATACTTCTTTTTGCTTTATTAACAGCTGAATCCTGGAACCATTCGCCAATAGAATAAAATACCATTACCGCAACACCTTCACTGTATGAACCAATACTGAATGCACCAATGGTTGCTACACTCATTAAAAAGAACTCATTAAAAAAGTCAAATCTTATGGCTTTGCGAAAAGCAAGGTTCAACACATTATAACCTGCCAGCAAATAAGCAATTATATAAATGATCAAGTCGAAAGGAAATGCCGGATTGAATTTAAAGCCAAAGTTTAAAATCAACATCACTAACAAGATGGCCAGGGAACCTAATAAAGGCAAATGGGTTTTCCATCCTGTGGTATTTTCTTTTCCATGATCATGTCCATCATTTTCAACATGGTTGTGTTCATCAGTATTTTCAGGCTGATTTGAGTCCGTTTTTTTTGTTACCTCTTTTTCGTCTGTGTCGCAACATTCCTGTGCCATATAAATTATTTTTATGAAATAAAAAATGATATAATACCTGTGATTACCAAAGTCCATCCTGTTATTATTCCTGACTTGTGTTCAAGATTGTGCCAATTCAATTTTAATATCCCTTTATAAGCAAGCCTCACCCATATTAACATGCCGGTAACGGATATGAAAAGATATAATGCTGAAATACCTGTAACAGCCCAAAAACCGTGTGTCCCAGCCAACAGGAAATATGCTTCTATTTCCAAACAGGGTGATAAAAACATGCCTACTACCAAAGCCACTATGATCTTTTTTTTAGCTAGTGTGGGCTTGGGTACCTGATGTAAGTGAAAATGCTTATGCCGGTGATGCTGATATATAAAGAATGTGCCAATTAGAATTAAGATAGCTGGGGCAATAAAATGGGTAAAATGTTGAATTATATTTGCAAGCTGCAGCCCTAAAAAAGCCAAACTAATGCCAATTACGATAGTGCTTAAAGCATGCGCCAATCCTGAAATAAATGTTACTTTAGTTATTTCCTGTAATGTCCAGTTATCTTTTTTGCCAATAGTTAATACGGGCAGCCAATGACTAGGAATCACAGCATGTAACAGGCTTAATAAAAGGCTCCCTATGATTATACTGTACATTAACTTGTATTTCTGAATAGTTAGTTAAATAAGAAATTATTGAATCTTCGAGCCGGAAAACTGTTTATTTTTTTGTATCATTAAATTCTTCCCTTATTATTTTTTCGCCTGACAATCAGCATTAAAAGGTAGCCAAAAAGTAATGCAGCAGCAACAATGTTTATAAAGATTGCAAAGGCTGACCTAAAGAAATCTGTATTAAACAATGAGTAAATATTTACGGCAATAGCCATAAACAAAATATTATACATTGAATAGAACAATAGTTTCACAATTCAAGTATTTATAATTCACTGGCCTACTTAATAAAAGGTTTATCTATTCCTTTTCCAATTGGCGGGTGTAAACCCTGCCCCCATGATTTCGCTTAACCGAAAAAAGAGAACAGGGCCTCACCCATGTTTATTGATTTAATCCTGACAAATACTGTATGCGCAAAACAGATTGATTCAGGTCATTAATAGCATTCAAATACTCTGAACGTATATCCCTGGAGGTTTTTAATGCCTGCAGAAATTCCACGTAACCGATCTCGCCATTTTTAAACCCAATTTGTGCCTGCCTCAAAATGAGATTACCATTTACCAATGCACTTTTCTCGTAATAAGAAATGTTCTTTACATCTTTCATATAGTCCTGAAGAGCCTGCTGATATTGCCCTTTAAGATTTAATAAAAACAATTGATATTTTGTTTCAGCAATCTGCTTGTCAACTTTTGCCGCTTTGATCCTTCCTGCATATGGCTTATAAAAAATGGGAATCGACATTCCAATTGCTCCGCCCTGGAAACGATGGCCTGCGCCGAAAGATTTCGCAACACCATTTACCTCCTGGGTACCAATAATTGACTGATTAAAATAGCTTATCGAAAAATCGGGTTTACCCCTGGCTTTTTCAACCCCAATAGCCCTATCAGCAATTTTAATTTGCTGTTGCATATAAGCCAGTTCGGGATTTTTATTTTGAATGCTGTCCATCATTTCTGCAGTAATGGATAACTTATCTAAGGTGTCGATAAGAACATTGGGTTGCATGACCGAGTTCATGTATGTAGCCAATTGATTACGGGCAATAAGGATATCAGTTTCATTTTGCTGGATCCGATTACGTATCTCATTCAATTGAGTTTCAGCAGTTGTTTTTTCCAGCAGATTCGCTTCGCCGGCTTTAAAACGCAATTCCGACGCCCTGAAAAAACCGGCAAATAAAGTGTCCTGGCTTTGCAGCAGTTTTTTTACTGCTTCATAATATGACAACTGGTAGTAGACAGTTTTTACCTGGTACAGCAATTCGTTTTGGGTAATTGCAAGATTAAGCTGACTGCCTTTTGCCCGTTCATTGTAATATGCTTTTTGATTTTTAAATAGCGACGGATTGGGAATCGGCTGTTCGATGCTAAAGTACGTATCAGCCTTAATGCTGTTAGCCTGTCCATATTGCAACCCTATATTTGTTTTCCCAAAATCCCGATAGGTAGAACCAAGGATACGCTGCTGATCAATTTCCAAATTAGAGGAAAGGATGCCGGGGTTATTTTTCAATGCCGTGCCTATTCCCTGCTGGATCGTTAATACGGGAATTTGAGCATACGCTCTTTGCACTGCTAATAAAAAAATGATGAATAAGATTCTCTGTGCCATGTGATTCTTGTTTTTCTTTAAATATTAAAATTATTCTTCCTCTCCCGCATTAGTAAGTATTGCCATGAGATAAAATGATCCATTGGTGACTACTAATGACTTCTCCGGTATATTTTCCAATGGAGTAACTTCGGTGTACCCTCCGCTGGTAATTCCTTTTTTAACCCTGATTCTTTCAAATTTATATGATGATTCATTTCCCTTTTGGGGTTTACCAGGCAGGCTGTCTTGTTTTTGAATAAAAATATAATCGGTACCGCTGTAACTGACCACCGCATTTGAAAGAACAGCCGTAGTTAAGTTATCTCCGATGTTTATGAGCCCGATCACATTCATCCCTTCTATGAGTTCTCCGATGTATCCTTTGATTTCTGCATGAATAGGGATTGTTTTTGTTTCGTTTTCAAATGCACTTCCGATAGAATAGATCTTTGCGGTGAAATTTTTGCCGGGGAGATTGATGAGCGTAAAATCAACATTCTGATTAACTTTTACTTTTTGCAGATCCTGTTCATACACAAAAAGGTCAAGATGCAAATGAGAATTGTCGACAACTTGCATTAATGCTGTAGATGGATCTACTGTTAAACCAAGGTTTACATTGATCTTTGCAATATTTCCGTTTATGGGGCTTTTGATGATAATAACCGATGACATATTTTCGGTTGAAATACTTGATGCATTAATTCCAATTAAACTAAACTGGCTTTTAAGCGAGCTGACTTTTGCTTCCAACGATCTAAAATTTGAAGTTGCCTCTTGTAAAACCCTTTGTGCGCTGACATTTTCTTTTGCAAGTTCCTGCTGCCGAATGTAATTAGCCTTAGCTAAAGTCAGCTGCGCCTGGGTTTCCAGGTAATCCTGCTTCATTTTTACGAATTCGGGGTTAATGATCGTTGCCAGGGTTTGACCTTGTTTTACATTATCGCCTTCCTGCACATTAATGGATTTGATCGTACCGCCTAATGGCGAGGTGATAGTTGCCTTACTCTGAGGCGGTACACTTAAATTTCCAGTAGCTTTTAATACGTTGGCAAGATTTTTTTGCTCAAAGCCGCTTAACTGGACATTTATTGCTGCGTATTGCTTCTGAGATATTTCCACTTCCTTTGAACCTTCTGCGGAGGTTTGTTCGGTAGTGGATACTGAAACAGAATCCTTTTTAGTAACTGTTTCTCTGGCTGAATCGGATTTTGAACTGCAGGAAGTGATAAACAATAAAAGTGTCGCCAAAGCAATTATTGCAACAGGCTTGTTTATGATTTTTGATTTAATGCTCTTTATAAATTCCATTATTGTCTGTTTTAAATTGATTTATTTTCTGTTTCTATTTCTTTGTTACCTGTATTTTTCTTCTTTTTACCAGCAAATAAGATATACAGTGCAGGCAATACGATTAACGTCAATGCCGTAGCCGAGAATATCCCACCAATAACAACCGTGGCGAGTGGACGCTGCACTTCTGCACCTTGTGATGTTGCCAGGGCCATAGGTAGAAAACCAAATGCGGCAAGAAAGGATGCCATCAATACCGGGCGCAAAATGGCCCGTGTTCCATGTATCACCCGCTCTTTTGCATCTGCCATTCCGGCTTTTTCAAGCTTATTAAAATAATTAACAAGCACAATACCGAATAATACCGCCACACCGAATAGGGCGATGAACCCGACCCCCGCACTGATACTAAAATTTAACCCACGCATCCATAGCGCAAACACACCTCCAATCGCAGAAAATGGAATTGCCGTATAAATGAGAAGAGCTTGCTTGGCAGAATTGAAGGCGGCATATAATAAAAGGAAAATCAAAGCGAGTGCTACGGGCACGGCAATTTTCAGGCGATTGGTTGCTTCAACCAGGTTCTCAAACTGGCCTCCATAAGTGTAATAATATCCCGGAGGCAGTTTAACCTGGGCATCCAGTTTTTTTGATATTTCATCCACTACGGATTTCACATCCCGCCCCCGTACGTTAATACCTATTACGATTCTCCTTTTCGCATCTTCACGGCTGATCTGGGCAGGTCCGTTAACATAATCAATTGTGGCTACCTGTTGTAAGGGAATTTGCCCGCCACTGGGCAGGGGGACAAAAAGGTAACGAACATCTTCGATATCCTGGCGGGACGACTCTTTTAAGCGCACGACCAGGTCAAATTTCCGTTCGTTTTCAAAAACTATACCCGCACTTTGACCAGCAAAAGCCGTGCGTATGATGGTATTTAGATCCTTAACATTAAGACTGTATTGCGCAATCCGGTCACGATTATATGATACGGTTATCTGCGGTAAGCCGGTCACCTTTTCTACCTGTGGTGAAGCGGCTCCGTTGACCGTTTCGATGATTTTGGCGGTTTTGTCTGCATAAAAAGCAAGTGAGTCAATATTTTCACCAAAGATCTTTACAGCGATATCCTGTTTTACCCCGGTCATTAGCTCATTGAATCGCATTTGAATTGGCTGTGAAGCTTCAAAAAATATTCCCGGCATTACCCGCAATGCACTGAGCATCGTATCTTGCAAAGATTCCCTGCTATGTGCTGTTGTCCATTCCTTCTGATCTTTCAGAATAATAGTAATATCGCTTGCTTCCGGCGGCATGGGATCGGTAGGTATTTCCGCACTTCCCGTTTTGCTAACAACTTCTTTCACTTCCGGGAAACGTTTTAAAATTGTTTCTACCTGTTTGTTATTATCAAGGCTTTGCGATAAAGAAGAGCCTTGCGGTAAAATAGAACTGAAAGTAAAATCCCCTTCTTCAAGTGTGGGGATGAATTCACTTCCCAATCTTGAAAAAACAAACACAGTTGCGATCAGGAAAATAACTGCTATTCCTATAACTGCAAACTTTCTTTTAACTGCAAAGTTGATAAGCGGTTTGTACCCTCTCTGGAAAAAATCCATTATCCGGTCGCTGATATTCTTTTTATGAGTTGTTTTCCGGCTGAGTAACAATGAACTCATCATTGGGATATAGGTGAGTGATAGAATCAATGCGCCAATTACTGCAAATGATACTGTCATAGCCATTGGCCCGAACATCTTGCCTTCAACTCCTACCAATGTCAGAATTGGTATGTAAACTATCAAAATAATAAACTGGCCAAATGTTGAACTGTTTGCTACTCCTGCCGCTGACTCAAACACTTCACTGTTCATTTGATCCCTGTTCAAAATACTTACTCCTTTGTGATGCCTGTGGCTTTGTGTGATTCTATGAAGAACTGCTTCTACAATGATCACAGCTCCATCTACGATCAATCCAAAATCCAGCGCACCCAGAGACATGAGGTTGCCCGAGACGCCAAACCAGTTCATTAATATCACAGCAAACAGCATTGATAATGGGATCAACGATGCTACTAAAATACCGGCGCGTAAATTGCCCAGGAATACAACTAAAACGAAAATTACTATCAAAGCGCCTTCAAGGAGGTTATGCTCAACGGTATCGATACTTTTATTAACCAGTACTGTACGATCAAGATAAGGTTCTACCTTAACGCCTTCAGGCAATGATTTTTGAATATCAGGAAGTTTATTCTTTACTGCTTCAACAACATTGGCGCTATTTGAGCCTTTTAGCATCATTACAACACCGCCAACTACTTCGCCTTCACCATTACGTGTCATGGCTCCGTAACGGATAGCGCTGCCAAACTGGACAATTGCTACATCACGAATCAATACGGGTGTACCGTTGGGATTCGTTTTTACTACTATTTTACCAATATCTTCTAAAGAAGAAACCAGACCTAATCCGCGAATGAAATAGGCGTTGGGTTTCTTATCAATATAAGCACCCCCTGTATTTTCATTATTTTTTTCCAAGGCATCAAATACCTGTGGTATAGTTATATCCATGCTTTTGAGCCTCACCGGATCTATGGCTACCTCATATTGCTTTAATAAGCCCCCAAAACTATTAACCTCTGCAACGCCGGGAGTACCCAGTATCCGCCTGGCTACAATCCAGTCCTGGAATGTTCGCAGATCAGATGCACTGTACTTATTTTCATAGCCCTTTTCGGGGCGCAGGACATACTGATATATTTCTCCCAGTCCTGTACTAACAGGCGCAAGTTCCGGCGTTCCGGCCCCCGGAGGAATTTCGCCTTCGGCTTCTTTCATTCTCTGGTCAACAAGCTGACGGGCAAAATAAATGTCAACATTGTCTTTAAACACAATGGTAATCACTGATAAGCCGAAGCGACTTATACTCCGGATCTCAACCAGGTCAGGCAGAGTTGCCATGCTACGTTCGATGGGAGCGGTTACAAATTGTTCTACTTCCTGAGAAGCAAGAGTAGGACTTGTTGTGATAACCTGTACCTGGTTATTTGTGATATCAGGCACAGCATCTATCGGCAATTTGGAAAGAGAAAAAACACCTCCTATTATCAGGGCCAGCGTTAAAATCCCGATAATCAATTTATTTTTAATAGAAAACAGAATTATTTTATTGAGCATAATTTTTAATGTTTTGTAACAAGCCTATAGTATTTTATCATTATACCCGCTATAGCAAACAGCATTAAAACAGACATCACAACTATTGTAATTATCTTGGTAACCTGCATCCATTTAGGTTTTACAGGTCTTTTTATTTTGCTGTAATCTTTTTTGCTAGGGGCCGATGACTTTGATTTAGTCATAACCTCATTTTTGTAAATAAGAAAAATCAGACGTGCAGGTAAAGCACTGCAGAAAAAGGTATTAACAAGCTAATTGTGGAGGTTGCCAAATGGGCAAAGAGATTTCAATAACTGAAGAAGGGAGATGAACTGCATACAATTTTGTTGAAGCATGGACTGTATGTTCTATTTTGATATCCGTAGCTTTATATGTAAAGCCTGCGCAACAGTTACAGGTACAAAAAGGAGAGCAATTATCAGTGTTGGTATGATGTTGTGAATTATCAGATTTTGATATTACTGTTTTCACATTTGCGTTGCCCATAGAATTATCAAAATCCATACATTGTATGCAGCTAAGCGTCAATACTATAACAGCCATTATGAAAGCGAGAATTTTCATTGGGTGCGAATATAACGGATTATGTTGCAAATTTCGTATTCCAGGGGTTATTAAAATGGCCATATTGTTGCATTTACAGTAATTTTTCTGATTTCGTAAAGCATAAAAGTCTGATCATATTCCTGAACGAAAAACTATAACACTCAGTTTTATTGTTTGATAAATCTATGGTATTAAGTCTAATAGGTGAATGTAATTCCCGCACCCAGCCCCATATCACTATCATAGTGGGTAGATAGAGAAATATATTTTCCTGCTATATACCTAAGCCCAGCCATATATTCCTTATCTGTATTAATCATCCATGCAAAACGAAACCGGGGAGTAACAGGAATATCTTCTCTTGACAACTGGAAACGAAATTTACCATTTCCATCTATTCTAAAATCTGCCACAGTTAATGTAGGCAAAGTATATGCAATACCTGCAACCACTGTTTTCCTGTTATTCTTATTACTTGTCTGGCCAAACCAGTTTTTTGCTTCGCTGCCAAACCAGTTTTTAGGGCCGCCTTCAACTTTATAGTGATAATCAAAGCCTACATAGGGGTATAACCACTGCATGCGACCCAGGTAACGGCCTATCATTGTTTCGCTTTCGTAGCCGTGCATATCATGATAGCCTAAATGCCAGAGGGTACTTATTTTCCATCTTGTTTGGGCAAACATTGCTTCACCATCACTTCCATTGAACTCTATACCAACCCTTGCCATAAAGTGCATCTTCCGGTCATCTGCAAATAATTTTTTCTGCGCAAACTTAGGATCGGGCAAATTGGGCGCTGATGCGGAATCTATAGTAGTGTAGCTAAACACCCGTCCCATACCACTCATCATGTGATAGAGAATATGGCAGTGAAAAAACCAATCACCTTCTGCATTCGCAGCAAATTCAATGGTATCTCTTTCCATAGGCATGATGTCGATGATATTCTTCAAAGGTGAATATTCGCCCTGACCGTTTAGTAACCTGAAATCATGCCCGTGCAAGTGCATGGGGTGGCGCATCATGCTATTGTTGTAAAGTATGATCCTTACGTTTTCACCTTTCTTAATTAATATCTTATCGCTCTCTGAAACGGTTTTATTATCCAGTGTCCATACATAACGGTTCATGTTCCCGGTGAGATCAAATTTGAGTTCTTTCAATGGCCCTTGTTGTAAGGTTGTTTTTTCAGTAGCCTTTAGCATGGTATAATTCAGTGTAACAATATCAGGATTCTCAGTTTCCATATTCATACCCTGCATACTATTGTTATTGGGTATTTGCATATTATGCACAGGCATAGATTCATTTTTTTTATTCCCCTTTTGTTTTTCCTCCCCGGTTATTTCCGGGTACATCACTGTGTTCATGTCCATGATCTGATTACTCATCTCCATTCCCATTGGCATCATGTTCCCGTTCATATCCATCATATCATTCATCATTTTCATGCCCGCGAAATATTTCAGTTTTGGCAATTTTACTGCAGGCACTTTCTCTCCAGTACCCAGCCATAAAGAAGCTGATTTCGTTCTATCCTCAGGTGTTACCAGGAATTCATAGCTCTTATTTTCCGGAATGGTCACAATAACATCATATGTTTCTGATACAGCAATTATCAACCTGTCTACTTCCACGGGTTCCACATCATTGCCATCGGTAGCCACTACGGTTATTTTGCCACCTGAATATGTAAGCCAAAAATAAGAGGAAGCGCCTCCGTTTGCAATCCTCAACCTAACTTTATCGCCTGCCTTAAACTGTGATTGTTCATATTGGTTCTTACCATTTACCAGAAATCTGTCATACGCGACATCACTAACATCCATTGCATTCATGCGTTTCCACTCGTTGGTGAGTTTGGTTTTGAGGTGCCCTGTTTTTATTGCTTCGCTGAAACTCTGCGTAGTGCCTTTTTTTATGGCAAACCAGTCAGTAGCATTGTGCAGGCTGCGATGGACTTCTTCTGGTTTCATATCTGTCCAGTCGCTTAGTACCACAGGTACGGTCGGAATATCCCACTCGGCTCGCTTGTTCATAACAAAAGCACCGTACATTCCTATTTGTTCCTGTAATTGGCTATGACTATGATACCAATGCGTACCATGTTGTATTATGGGGAACCTGTAGATATATGTAGTATGCGGCTTAATGGGCATTTGTGTTAGAAATGGCACTCCATCCATCCTGTTGGGAAGAAATAAACCGTGCCAGTGAAGGGATGTTTCTTCATCCAGGTTATTGTGCACATATATTTCTGCGGTATCTCCTTCTGTAAACGTCAACGTCGGCATGGGGATCTGGCCGTTCACAGCAATAGCTCTTTTGGCTTTCTTTCCGAATGTTACCATTGTATCGGTGATATATAAATCATACCGTACTGTTCGAGGTGGGATGTTATTTACAATAGTTTTTATTTTTTCCGTCATTGGCTTTTGCATTTTATCCATCTTCATATCGCCCATGTCCATTGACTTTTCTTTTACACTGTCTTTGATCATTTGCATTGAATCGTTTTTATTGACCATCGGGTTAGGAACTGCCTTAGGTTTTTCCTTTATTAACTTCATGCCGCATTTGGGACAGTTGCCGGGCTTGGCTGAATGGATCTCGGGGTGCATGGTACAGGTATATGTTACTGGCTGCGTAGGAAGGGTATCTACCGGCATTTTTATTTTGTCGACAGTCTCGTTATTATCCGCGCTCACCGTCTTTTGATTAGCCGTATCCATTGGCATTTGCATTACCGGTTGTTTATTGATCACTGGCTTTGCAACGGTCTTAGGTTTTTCTTTAACCAGTTTCATCCCGCAAATAGGACAGTTACCTGGTTTGTTTGCGTGAATCTGAGGATGCATTGGACATGTATAAGTAACAGGTTGGGGTTGTTTTGTATTTTGCTTCTTAGGCATATCCATTCCCTTCATATCCTGAGCATATCCCATTGAATGTATTACCAATGCCAGACCTATTATGATCATCTTCTTCATTTTCTTATTTTTTTATCTTTAACATACTTGCGTTGATAGCAACCACAATTGTACTTACCGTCATTAACACCGCACCGGCTGCTGGGCTCAGTAAAATTCCCTGCTTGTATAAAATACCTGCTGCTAATGGTAATGCCACAATATTGTAGCCAGTAGCCCAAATTAAATTCTGGATCATTTTGCGATAAGTAGCTTTGCCAAACAGCACCAGGTTTACAATGTCTTTTGGATTGCTGTTTACCAAAACTATACCTGCTGTCTCCGCAGCAATATCACTGCCGTTCCCAATGGCAATGCCAACATCGGCCTGGGCCAAAGCGGGTGCATCATTTACGCCATCACCTGTCATAGCTACAAATTCACCTTTGCCTTGTAATTCTTTTATCTTCTCTAATTTTTGATGGGGTAATACTTCCGCAATAAAGCTGTCCATACCAATAGTTTCACTTACGGCTTTTGCCACCTTATTGTTATCGCCAGTAAGCAAGATTGATTTAATATGGTTTTGTTTCAGGACTTTAATTGCATCGGAAGATTCAGGCCTTATTTCATCCGACAAAGCAATATATCCTGCTAGCTCATTGTTGATCAATACAAACACAACCGTTTCAGTATCGTTGGCAGCAAAGCTGTCCGGAAGAGAAATACTATTTTCTTTTAAATATCCGGGGCTAACAACCAATGTCTTTTTACCTTCTACAGTAGCTTCAACGCCCTTTCCAGTGATGGCATTAAAATTTTCAGTGGGTGGAATGGTAACTAATAAATCTTTTGCTTTTTGCAGGATACCTGTTGCAATTGGATGCTCGGATTTTTGTTCTAATGCAGCCGCCATGCGGATGATCTCATTTTCACTAAGGTCTTTTTGAAGTGAAACAATTTTCGATACTTCAAATTTGCCAACTGTAAGTGTGCCGGTTTTATCAAATACAATGGTGGTGATCTTTCTCGAATTTTCAAATGCTGTCCTGTTCTTTATGAGCAAACCATTTTTAGCAGATAAAGCCGTTGATTTTGCCACTACCAACGGTACTGCAAGGCCCAGAGCATGAGGGCAACAAATGACAATCACTGTGACCATTCTTTCCATCGCAAAGGCCAAGGATTGGCCCGTTAAATACCAATATAAAAATGTAGTCACCCCTGCAAGCAATGCAATAATGGTTAACCATTTTGCTGCAGTATCAGCCAATAACTGGGTCTTTGATTTTGATTTCTGTGCGTCATCCACTAACTTAATTACCTGAGATAGGTAAGAATCTTTCGCTGCATGTAAAACCGTAACTTTTATTGAACCGTTGCCATTAATTGCACCAGCAATTACTTTATCACCTTTTTGTTTTTGAACCGGTTTTGACTCGCCGGTTAGCATGGATTCATTCAAATAACTCTCGCCTTCCAATATTATTCCGTCAGCAGCCACCTTCTCTCCGGGCTTTACCAAAATGACATCATTTTCCTTAAGCGTATCGGTCTTTACATCATGAACCATCGTTGGCATTACCATGTGGGCATCTGCAGGCATCAACTGTACCAATAACTCCAATTCTTTGGATGCCCCTGCAACAGATCTCATTTCAATCCAATGGCCCAGGAGCATAATGAGAATAAGTGTTGCCAGTTCCCAAAAGAAATCCATCCCCTCTAAACCAAAAACAATTGCTACACTATAGATGTATGCAACTGTAATAGCAAAGCCGATCAGGAACATCATGCCGGGGTTCTTTGCTTTGGCTTCGTCAACCAATCCTTTTAAGAAAGGCCAGCCGCCATAAAGAAATACGATAGTAGATAAGCCAAACAATACATATTGTGAACCTGTAAACTGCCAATGCACACCCAGCCAATGCTGGATCATAGTTGACAGCAGCATGATGGGAATGGTAAGGGCCAGTACTACATAAAACCGTTTCCGGAAATCTGCGATCATGCTGTTATGATCATGTCCTTCGTGGCCCATTGTTGGATTGGTACCATGCTGATGAGTTGCCATGCCGGCAGTGGTTTCAGTATCCTTTTTTAATACCAGTGCCATTCCGCAAATTGGACAGGTGCCTGTTTTGTCCTGGACAATCTGTGGATGCATTGGGCAGGTGTATTTTTTTGGCTGATGTTGATGTTCCATAATAAATAGTTATTTGCAGCAATCTTTTTTCCGGATAAAAATTGCTTTAAAAATCCTGATCAATATTTTCTTTATTGTAACCATTTTAATTTTTTAATGCCAGGCTGTCTTTTGATCGCTGTACCCAATCAGTAATGAGTGCCTTTTGATCAATAGAAAGCCGTGCATTTTTGTGCATCCATTTATAGGATGCTATTGGCATGATATTGTCCCTGATACTATTACCAATTCCGGACAGCTTGCTTAACTGCTTTCTTGGCGAATAACTACCAAACTCACTAAAGTTCAATACTGATTTACCCTGCCTGATATGTTTTGCCATTAGCCAACCCATCGGCTGTATATTTACATACCAGGGATAGTTGGTATTGTTGCTGTGGCAATCATAACAGGTATTTTTTAGAATAACCTGAACACTATCAGGAACGCTGAGCATTCGTGAAATATCAGTTGGCAATATCTGCCCGTTTTTATTACGGGCAGGCTGTATAAACTGGATGGCTATGAATACAACAAGAATTGCAAGTAATATTTTCTTTATAATGCGACGCATGGCTATTTTATTTCTTCTTTCACTGTTCCACAGGTTGGCATTGCTTTACCCAGGTAAGGATTACTGATCTCCTTTGTTTCGCTGATCCAAAAGGCGCCTTTGCCTTTATTATACATCGGGCAAAAGTCTTTATAGAGGGGCTGTCCGGCTCCAAACGCTTTTACCAGGTCGTACATATCTTTGCTCAGCATTTCAAAATGCTCCCGTTGATGTGCAATATTTCCGCCGTTTTTACCAATATGCTCGGCATGCTCGCTTGCATCATCTGCGATGTCTTCAAATGTTTTCTTTTGTGCCTCCGATAAAGCAGTCCTGTCGAAATTCTTAAAGTCATTTTCTAATAATGTTCCCGCAGATGCAGCATCAGTAGAATTATCCTTGGCAAAAGCATTTTTTAATTGCAAATATGCGTTTACTATCTCTTTAACGGAAACCGTTGCTTTTACATCCTTGTTAGAAGAAACAGTAGATGGTGTTGTACTGCTTTTTACTTCTTTTAAGTACATGCCGCATTTATAACAGGTATCACCATTTTTTCCTGTTACTTCGGGGTGCATTGGACATGCATACACCACCCCTGTATCAGATCTTTTAGCACTAGAATCTTTTTTTTCAGATTGACTTTCTATTGATTTATTGTTGCCGCTATTACATGCAGTCAATGCAATGACAATTACAGCCATGCTAATAATAATTTTTTTCATCTTTTCGTTTTTTTATCATGCCATCCATTACCCATCTTTTATATACACGGTGTGAGGGAAGGCATAGGTTTACTTATAATGTTGCTTTAACACTGCCGCATGTAAGCATCATGCTTCCGTAGTAGGGATTTTTGATCACCTTACTATTGCTTAGCCAGGACGCCTGTTTCATGGGGCAGTACTGCTGATAGACCGGTTCGGTAGAGAGCTTTACTGATTTGGCCAGGATAAACATATTGGCAGATAATGTGGCAAACTTTACTCTTTGTACTTTAAGGTCTTTGGTTTGGTATATAGCCCCTGCGTCGCTTAATAGCTCTTTGCGGCTGTCCTCTTTGACTGTTGCCGTATCTATATTGGAAAATCCAGTCAATGTGACCACCTAAATCCAATTGAAGTTGACCAGCTAAATCCAGTGCAAACTGACCAGTCAAATCCAATCCAAACTGACCACCCCCTACGCTGTATTTAAATAAGGTTGTTTTAACGGCCATTTATGTTGGAAGTTGGGTTCTAAACCCAAAATCAGACATGGCTAATAAAACACTTCTTATGACTAAGATAAGACAGATCCTTCGTTCTTTTACCATGGGTAAGAGTAAGGTACAGATTAGTGATCAAACGGGAGTATCCCGTAATACTGTAAAGAAATACATACGTAAATTTCTTTCAGAGAAACTGACCTTCGACATGCTCAGCACAATCTCAGATGCAGAGTTAGAGGTTTTGTTTGGTTCAGCAGCACCTCCTGAAAAGGGATTGCGGTATGAACAACTACAACAAATGCTTCCTGATTTGGAGAAGTACTTTAAGCAAAAGGGTGTAACCATACGCATGTTATGGTCACGCTATCTTCAAGTGTACCCTGACGGATATGGACATTCTCAGTTCAACACTTACTTTACTATTTATACTGGTCGTGCTAAGGCTGTTATGCATATAAATCATAAGGCTGGGGACAAGATGTACATAGACTTTGCTGGAGAGAAGTTAAGTATTACAGAAAAAGCAACTGGGGAGGTACAAGTGGTCGAAGTATTTATTGCTATACTGGGCTGTAGTCAGCTTACTTATGTAGAAGCTGTATCTACTCAACGTAGGCAAGATTTTATCAGTGCCTGTGAAAATGCGATGCAATATTTTGGAGGAGTTCCGGCTGCCATTGTGCCTGATAATTTAAAATCTGCTGTTACTAAAAGCAGTAAATATGAGCCCACTATCAATGAAGCTTTTGCTGACTTTGCAGAACATTATGGCACTGCTGTTCTTCCAGCCAGGGTGTACCGTCCAAGAGATAAATCATTGGTAGAAGGGATGGTAAAAATTGTATATAACCGCATATACACACAGTTAAGTTCACATACTTACTTTACGCTTGAAACACTTAATGGCGCCATTAAGGAAGCATTAGAACAATTAAACAATGCTCCCTTTAAAGGACGTAACTATAGTCGTCGTCAGCAGTTTGAAGAGATTGAAAAGGCAACCCTACAACCTTTGCCAGTGTATCGTTATGAATTTAAACAGCAGCATATTGTTACAGTAATGAAAAATGGTCATGTATGCCTTGCTGTTGATAAACATTATTACAGCGTACCATACCGGTTTATTGGCAGGAAAGTTAAAATACAATATACTGCTGCGGGCGTAGTGATTTATTATAAGTACGAACAGATAGCAGTACATCAGCGGCAATACCGCAAATATCACTACACTACCACCGATGAACACCTTGCCTCTGCGCATCGTTACTTAAGTGAATGGACACCCGAAAAATTTATTGAACAAGCAGAAGCTATAGATGAAGAAGTGGCTAATTATATCATGCGTGTAATTGAAAACAAACAGCATCCCGAACAGGCATATAAATCTTGTACTGGCATACTTAGCCTGGCACGTAAGGTAGGAAATGAAAGATTAACAATGGCCTGCCGCAGAGCGAATAATTATGGAGTATACAATTATCCAATCATTGCACAAATACTGGAAAAAAAACTGGATGCATTAACAGAAGAAGAATTACAATTAGCACATAGTATGCCTCAGCATCAAAACATACGAGGTAGCGATTACTATCAATAAAATAATTAATAACCACTCATAAAAATTAAATCAAATGAACACAGACACACTCGACAAAATGAAACAAATGCGTTTGCTTGGTATGCACCGGGCTTTTAGAACTAGCGTAGAATCAGCAAAAAATGAACAGTTAACTGCTGATGAGATGACAGCATTGCTTATTGACAGTGAATGGGATGAGCGACACAACCGTAACATTGAACGAACCACCAAGAATGCTCGCTTCCGTTATAAAGCTACTGTTGAACAATTGGATTATGATGGTGGCAGAGGGTTGGATAAAAATCAAATCCACCGCCTTGCTGATGGTAAATACATCACGCAAAATGAAAATATCCTCATCACTGGAGCCACTGGAACAGGTAAAAGTTTTTTGGCCTCTGCTCTGGGTCAGCAGGCCTGCCAACAAGGTTTTAAAGTATTGTATGCTAATGCTACCCGCTTGTTTGCTCAACTCAAAATGGCCAAAGCAGATGGTTCTGCTATCAGAGATTTAGCTAAAATAGAAAGACAAGACCTGCTCATACTGGATGACTTTGGAATACAACCATTCGATCAGACAAGCAGAGCTTCTTTACTAGAAATTATTGAAGACCGCCATGGAAAACGTTCCACCATTATTACATCACAGCTCCCAGTAAAACAGTGGCATGAAGTAATCGGAGAAAAAACAGTAGCTGATGCAATCCTTGACAGAATAATCAACAATACACAGCGTATTGAATTAAAAGGAGAATCGCTCAGAAAAAAATGGAATAAAAAAACAGAAGACAACAACAAATAAACCATTATTTTTAACAAATAAAATCAACCTTTTTGATGCAGCGTATGGACCTTAACTAAGGGTGGTCAGTTTGCACCGGATTTAGGTGGTCAATATCACCGGATTTTCCACTTTAGCTTCAATACTTCCTAAGAGGTCGCCGATCTTTTGTTTGTTTTCAACGTCTTGTTGCAGGCGAAAACCGATCTCATTTTTTTCCTGCATCTTTTGTTGTAACTCTGTTTTGGAAGTACTCAACAATTCGTTTAATTCTTCCGCACTTCTTTCAGAAAGGCGTTGCTGCTCATGTTGCTTCAATTGTGCTGTTCGTTCCTGCAATACTGATTGAGCCTGTATAATGGCATCTTCTATAGCCCGTAAAACAATTCGTTCTGTTTCTATCCAGTCCGGGCTATGCGCCAGGAGTTGTAAAAGCTTGTCTATATCCAGTGAAAGGTTATGCCGGGCATTGAATGCAATAAGCCACTCTTCTATTTTTTTACCGAAGGCGTCTATTTGCTGTTGCAATAATGCAATGTCTTTTTCTATCTGTTCTTTTTGTGTGCCACTCCTGGTAATATCTATTTGTAACTTATCTCTATCGGCCTTGCCTTTTTCCAATACCTGCTGCGCTGAGACAACTGCTTGTTTTAGATCAGATTCTACTGTTGCTGCCGCTTCACCTTTAAAAATTCTCTTTCTCTTTTGTATTAGAGTTTCCTGTTGTTCTTTTAAGGCTTCAAGAGTTGTCTGCTTCTTTTGTACTTCACCTAAAAGACTTTTTAATTGTTCCTGCAATGCGTTTAGCGTAGCAGACAGCACACTATGCTGTTGTGTATCATCAACCAGTTTTTGGGTATTAGTATTCCATTTTTCTGCAAAATCGTTGATGGCCTTAAGGAATGGAGCCGGGTTGCTTTTCCAATGCCCAAACCACTCCTGTGTCGTAAAGTAGCCTGTCAAGCTTTGTTCAATTTCAGAAAGCGTGCTATTGGTCTTTACTTGTTCGTTATTATATTGAGTCAATTGCTCCTGTAATGATAGCAGTCTTCGATCCGCATCTTTTACGGCATTAATATTTTCGTTCAGTTGCTTGTCTAAATCAGTCACATTTTTCTGCAATGTTTCCAGCTCCTGTTTTTTTGCAGCATATAATTTGATTTGTTCCTGCAATTCTTTTTGTTTTATTTTTTTATCTTTTAGTTGCTGTGCCAACCAACCAGCTTTTTGTTCATCGGGTACAGATGTACCATCAAGGCGAATAGAAAATCTTTCCCAGGTTTCCTTATGATCCTGAAGAAAGGCTTCTTTTGTGCTCACTTCCTGTTCTTGTGCAGCAATTATTTCTTTCAATTGATTGCCGGTTTCACGCAGGCTACTTTCTGTTGCCAGACACTCAGTATATTTTTTTTCATGCTGTTGCTGTGCTGTTTCAAGTTCCTGCAATATATGATCCAACTGAGGATGCTGTGTTGCATAAGGATGCTCAGTATTACCACATACCGGACACGGATCACCAGCTAACAATTGGGAGCGTAAGGATTCTACATTTTCCGCGGCAGCAAGACGGGCTTTATCCAGCATACGGAGCGATGTATCACGTTCTGTTTTAGCAATAACTAATTGCTCAATAGTTTGAGCAAGCAATTGCACTTTATTATTCAATTCGGTTTCATTTCCGGCAAGTTTTTGTTTTAACGTGTCCTGCTCTTTTTGGCTATTGAACAGTATCTTCCAGTGTGCTTCAGCGCCAATAATGTCTTCTACCGAAAGATCAATAGCAGTTTTTTCACTTTCTAATGTTGTATTTGGAATAGCAGATAAAACTCCGGAAACAATACTTTGAGCCTCCCGTACTGCTTGTAATTTTTGTTTAATAGCGGCAGATTGATTTTCAAAATCAATTTTCCCCTGTTTCGTTTGGTCTATAGTGCTTTGTGTAGCTTCAAGCTTTGGTAAAAGTAATTGTAAAGAATCGAGTAGCTTTTGGGCATCACTTAGTTTTGAGCTGATAAGGTTTTGATTTTCTGCAACAGGCTGGCGGGCATTATTTTCGTCCTTCCATTGCTTCAATTTTTCGATATTACTATTCAATTGATCAGCCTGCATTTGTTGATCTTTCAATTGCCTTTCCTGTAGCTTGTAATTTTGATCAATTTTCTTTACTTCATTTGCCGCCTGGTTTACCTGTTCTGTTTTTTCTCTGATCTGTATATCCAGTCCCCTGGCTTCTTCTAAGAGGGGCTTGGCTTCTTCCTGCATTTTTGTTTTGGCAACTACATCATCGTTGGCTTTTTGCAGCAATAAGTCCAGGCCGATTTTCTGCTGCTGCAAATCATGAAGCGTTGATTGCAATTGCTGAAGTGTTATTGTTTTTTCAGACAGTTGATTTTTAGCTGCCTGCTGATTATCTATAAAACTTCTTGCAGGCTGTACTTGCTCTACCTGCTTTAGTTTCTGCTCACGATCAATTGCATTTCTCTTTGTTTCATTAGCTTGATCATGTGCCAAATTGGCGTTGGCAAGGTTAGTTTGTAATAAAGAAAGCTGCACATGCCAGGCAATTTCTCTGCCTAATATTTCTATCTCTTTTTCCAGCGATTGTATGATTTTTTCGATTGCCAAATTTTGTTCTGCAAAGGATTCAAGTTCCTCTTTAGTAAGCGTAGGAATACCTTCTCTTTGAAGATTTAGGTCTCCAAGTTCCTGCTCTTCCTGTTTGCAATGCACGTAAACCTGCCTGGATATTTCTGAATAGATATGAGTGCCGGTGAGTTTTTCCAATAAGGCAGACTTTTCATCCTTGGCTGCTTTTAAAAAAGTCGTAAAATCGCCCTGCGCCAGCAAAACGGAACGGGTGAATTGTTCAAAATTTAAACCCACCAGGCGCTCTATTTCATCCTGCAATTCAGTTTTCCTGCCAGGAATATCTGTATTGGTATTGATATTTTTTAAGGCTACACTAAATGCTTGCAAACTTCCCTCTGCCTTGTCTCTTGCTCTGCGCACCCGCCATGTAGCTCTATACAATTGCCCGTCAATACCTACAAAATCTACTTCAGCAAATCCTTCGCCTGTTCCATCCCTTAATATTCCTCTTACATCTCCCTGGCTTATTGCACTTCCTTGTACATCAGTTATTTCAATTCCCGATTCCTTTGCTTGCAGGTACCTCGGCGTTTTGCCATATAAGGCCAAACAAAGTGCATCCAGGATAGTAGATTTTCCGGCACCAGTAGGACCAGTGATGGCAAAAATGCCCGCAGATGATAATGGTTCCTGTGTAAAATCAATTTCAGTTATACCTTCCAGCGAAGCCAGATTTTTAATGCGAATGCTTAGAATCTTCATATCGTTTCGGATTGGGCCACCTCCTGGGTTACCTGGTTAAACAATTGAAGAAGTTCGGCGGGAACGGTATTATTATATTTTGACTGGTACACTTTAGCAAAAACATCCCGGGGCTGCAATTCGTGCAGTTTGTCCTCTACTCCGGTACCTGTAGAATTATCCTGACCAGTAACTACAGGATACTTAACATCAATTTTTGCAAGTCGAACATCTTTGCCGGTGACTGCTGTTTCTATTTTGTGGCGAAGACCCGGTTCGGGGCCATCCAATAAAATACGAACTTCCAGATAAGGTGCTAACTGCGGATTGATACCAGTTGGAGGTAATTGTAGTAAAGCATTTATTACTTCAACAAGTGAACTATGCACGGATGGCAGTCGTATTAGTGATACTGCTATTGGAATTTCAATAACCTTCAGATCACTGATGTCTTGCTCATTCAGATCAAATACAACTACCTGGTGTTTATAATTCAGTTCTGAAAACGACATGGGGATAGGGCTGCCACTATACCGGATATGTTCTTTACCTCCTATACGCTGGGCTTTGTGTATATGTCCCAAGGCAACATATTGAATATCCTCATGAAAAGCTGCTGCTGAAATACATTCAATACCTCCCATAATCAGTCTTTCTGGTTTATCCATGTCTGTAATTTCAGCCTGCTGAGCATGTAAATGCCCCATACAAATTACAGGTTGGTCTGCTTGCTTTTTGGCACTTATAAATTCATAAGCTTCGGCATATAATGCAGTCACGCCAGCTGCATAAGGATTTTCAGCATCGGCAACTATTGGGTAGTCACCCATACGCAAAAATGGTACAGCCAAACACCAGGCTTTAGTTGCTCCAGTATTATCTTTAAGCGGGATGGTAAGTTTCTCATAATCTATATTTCCATCTTCATCTTTTTCCACAAGTCCTATGATATATATTTTGGAAGATTCCAAAAGGGGTTTAGGAGATTCCAATCTCGAAGCAGAATCATGATTACCTGAAGTTATCACAATCTGAAGATTGGGGTTTGCTTTCACAGCACGGTTCAAAAAAGTATAGAATAACTTTATTGATGCCGCTGAAGGGTTGGAGAGGTCGAATACATCTCCGCTAATCAATAACACTTCGACTTTTTCATCTTGCAAAGTTTCCACGAGCCAATCCAGAAAATTCTTATGCTCGTAGGTGCGGTCGTAATCATGAAAGAGTTGTCCTATATGCCAATCTGCCGTGTGGAGAATTTTCATTTTTAAAAAATTAATAGTCTTTTTTCACAGTTATAAATAAACCCCTTGATTAACACAATTGTTGATCGGGGGAAATCTATAAGTTCGTTAAGATTTAGCAGGTTTTTGTTTTGGATAACCAACCAAATGCAATTAGATGTTTGTTGATTATTTCACAGGAAGATGTATCTAGAACTTTATAGGGTAATAAAGAAAGAATATTCATCAATTATACAAAAAAAATGCGATATATCCGCGTGTTAGTTTCGTTAACTTATCTATCGCTAATTTTTGACTATTCTGAGAATGCATTTATGAGGCAAACTGATCAAAGACTTTATACCTCTACAGTGAACTCGAGTTCAAAATCATACTTACATATCTAAGCTGTTTAAATTAATTGTGAAGTGGATTAAACAATAAGTAAGTATTAAAATCTCACGGGGAGTGCCATATAACAATTCACTTATTTGACAAGCTATACTTCTTTTTAGGGGATGGCGTAATTTTTGGGGCTGTTTTATGTCTTTAAGAAACCTGGAAATGAGGGCTCCCCTTATACCCTTCAGAAAATTCCTTCCAGCCTGCTATTGATGGCATCGATTATCATTTCACTCCATCTTTCTGCCAATAGTTGAAGCTCTTCATCTGTCCATTGCTGGTGATAAAGCCTTTCTTCCCAAATCTCATCTGGCCCGGGACCAATTTTGTATTTGAATTCTTCTAACTGAAAAATCAAATGACTAGAGAATCCAAAAGCTTTTGTGCCTGCTTTTTTAAACCCATCGAGAGATAAAGAAAGGCCCAATTGGGTTATGTTTTCATTTTTTTGCAGCCTTGCTTCCAGATCGGGTGTTGTATAAGCTTCACTAGCTGTATTATTTATGCGCCTGGCAAAAGAAGTTTTAGCAAAATGCAGTAGTTCTGATTCGAGCAGTTTTTCGGTTCGTTCTTTTATGGGCCATGTTACTTCGTTGAAAATATAAATTATATCTTTCGCTTCTCTAACTTTTTTTAGTTCTTCGCCTTTCATGCGGCTAAGTATTTCTTTCAGTTTATTTTTCTTTTCATCAATGGGTTTACGCAATATCTCAATTTCTTTATCCAGTTCCTGTTCTAATTCTTCAATGGTTGGCATTTCACCTTTTAGCTGTTTGGGCAGGGCATTGGTAAATTGATAGTCTGCCACACCCATTGGAGATTCTATCCCCTGCAAAGAATATTTAATAACCGTATCGTTTGGTGTTTTGCAAAGTAAAACTCCTATTGTAGGCTTATCTTCTTTACCCTTTACCTGCTCATTTACAGTATTGACATAGAAATTTAACTTACCAGCAAACTCCGGTTTAAAGTCGCCCACTTTAAGCTCGAACACTACAAAACAATGCAGGTGGTAGTTATAGAAAAGCATATCTAAAAAATAATCATCGCCCTGCACTACCAGGTTGTACTGATTACCTACATAAGCGAAACCACGGCCAAGCTCAAGCATGAATTTTTTCATGTGCTGTATCAGGGCTTTTTCCAGTTCCCGTTCCTGCATTTCTTCGCCTATTCCTAAAAAGTCAAATACATAAGGATTTTTGAGTGTTTCCCTGGCTAGATCGGATTGTGGTTTGGGCAATGTAATTTCGAAGTTGGTTATGGCACTACCCTGGCGAAGGTGTAACTGGCTTTGGATCTGGGCTGCTAATACGTTACGGCTCCATCCATTTTCAACTGCTTTGCTGGTATAAAATTCTCTTTCTGCAGGCAGCTTTATTTTATCCAATAACAACTGGTGATGGCCCCAGGGCAATTGTGCAGCAACCTGCTGCACAATTATAACTAGCTGATTATCTTTTGATTGCATTTGTGCAGCAGGTTGCTGCACAAACCGGGGGTAAGCTTCTGCAAAAGCGCGCATGTATTTAAAGTTCCTGACGGAAAGACCTTTCATTTCGGGGAACTCCGTTTTTAAATCAACTGCCAGCCGGTCAATAACTTTAGAGCCCCAACCTTCTTCTTTTTGCTGAAGCAAAATGGTGTTGCCAATTTCCCAATAGACCGATAATAGTTCAGTATTAACAGTTAAAGCCGCTTTTTGCCGGGCCTGCCTTATTTTTTCTTTAAGACCGGATAGGATTGCATTATAGTTTGAAGCTGGCGTAGGCATAATTTTTTATAGAAGCTCTTTGCTGGGTATTGATTTGTAATATTCAATTATACGAAAAAAATGTGATGGTTGATCTGGCCACCTCCTAAATCCTCCCCCGAAAGGGGAGGACTTGGCTCCGTAGTGAAATTTCGTTTATGATTTTTGAAGATATTGGTTAGCAATCCAAAGAAGCCCCCAGGTGTTACATTCTGCTTTATCGTTGAAAACATTGGTAAGGAAATCGGCGGCAAGGCTGTGGAATGACAAAAAGATTTCACAGGGCATTTTATCAGTGACACTATGAATAATGATATAAAGAGCTTCAGCCATTTTTCCCATTTCGGTTATTGTTACTTCAAATAAGAATGGCATCTTGCTATTCACAGAAGGAACATAATAAGCGAAACTTTTAGCTATTTCGGAAAGGCGCTGGCCTGCATATGCCGCTGAAAGAAATTCTTCGAAAACATCATAGTTATCGCTTATACCTGCAATTGTTTTTTTTGGTATGGTTATTTCAAATGCTGTTTCTCTTTGTAGAAACAGAAATTCATAGAGGGTTGTGCTATCGTAACGATTTAATTCGTTGATGTTGATTTTTAGCATGGTGGGTATGTTTTTAGGTCCTTCGTTGCGCTCAGGATGACAGTGTTTAGTTTTATTAGCCGGGTAATAGATTTAATTTTCCATTTGTTACTTTATCAAAAAGCGTCTCAGAGGTTTTCATGTCATACATGAAGGGTAGAAACATCTGCAGGGGTTTTGCCTGGCCAAGCAGGATCATGCTGCATTGGATCTCTGTCCAATCGGAAAGGATCTTCCAGGCAGTTTTGTTGGCCTGGTTGTTGACGGTATCCGGAGTATCAGCCCGGGGGCGCTTGACGTTTTTCCAGAGAATGAGGAAACATTCTTCGACCTGGGCTTTGAGATGGAATGGCAATGTCTGCTGCAGCTGCTGATCAAATAGCAGGAAAGTGATGCCGGTGCATACTTTATCTGCATACTGCTTGTTGATGTTGGTGGCGCCTATTTCAACTAATAGTTCTTCGATATTTGCCATTGATCTTGATGCGTCAATTGTGGATGTGTAATTTTTGATGTTCATTGCTGTTTGGTTTTGATTTTGATAAATGATTTTTAGTCCCGAATGTTTTTTTCCATGATATACAATAGCCCCTGGCAAGCCGGTTCAATCTTGTCGTTGCAGTATTGCTCCCAAAAACTGTCTTTTTCATCCCAATATTTTTCTACGAGATCAGTGTTTTCAGAATCGAATATGATTCCCCTTATCAGATAGAAAAGTGTTTCCGCCAATTTTTCTATTTCAGTAGTATTGAGTTCATAAGTAAAGGGGGCCGCACTGTATTCGGATGGCACATTATAACAGAAATCATGAGAAAACTCTGACAACTTCTGGCCGAAATAAATTGCATCATAATACTCTGTTGCGATCATATATTTATCTTCTTGTGGTGCAATGAAATGCTTAGGCATTGTAATGCGGAATGAAGTCTCGTTTTGCAACATGAGGTATGCATAGATGTCTTTGTACTCGTAGTCTGAAAATTCGAAAAGGTTGATCGTGTGCATAAAGTTGGTTTAGGTCCTTCTCCCGCTAAGGCGGGATCAGGATGACAAAGAAGTTTTACCGTTTTGTTTTTGTTGCTGAAAGTGTTTTAATACCGCAATTCTTTTAGCCAGGGCAATAAGATTGGGCTTGTCTTTTACAACTAGTTCATTGTTTTCATTGCCCTGTAAGTATGCATCCCATAATTGACCTAATGAATATTGGTTGCTGCCGGTGAGTTGATCGATCCGTTCAGCCAAAGCGTTCTGCATTATCTCTTCTGTTAATTCCAGGTGTAATTCAGCGAAGTGTTCCGGGAGGATGAATTTGAAGATCTTCTCGCCTTCCAGGAAGCGCTCGTAGAGGTATTGGAGGTCAGGCCTCCCCCCGGCCCCCATCCCGACCTTCCCCCCATAGGGGAAGGGGTTGGCTTCGTCGGAGGAATTCCATTGTTTAGCATTGAGCATCCATTTTTCTGCCAATGCTTTCCAGTCTTCAATTGGTGTAATGCCTTTTATTTTCCAGCCTATGGCCTTATAGTGGTTAAAGAATTTATTAGCCTCAGAGTTTGGATAGTTGTTCAGCTTAAAGAACTCTTCGACTTCGCTCAGAGTTGGAGCAATGGCACTTCGACTTTGCTCAGTGTGTACCGAATTTGGGACTCCGGCCAGGCTGTTTATTTCCTGACTTAGTTTTTCATTTTTAGCAAAAATTTTTTGAGCGGGTAGTTTACTCTCTGTTTTATTAAAATGTTTATGTTTTATATTGTGTCCCATTTTTGGGACTGGTACGGTATCAAAATCGGTACACGTAGCGGTCAAAATCGGTACACTGTCAGTCCCATTATTGGGACACACAGAAATGCTGTTTTCTTCATTAAAAAGATCAAGTTGCCTGTACCTGCTAACAGGTTCTTCCTGGACGTCTAAACGAGCCAAACTAACCTTTACTGGCAAAAACTTAGATGGTGAGGGATGGTAGTAAATGTATTTTGCTTCGTGCAACTCTTTTATGCATTTGTGGTATGTGTTTTTGGAACCAATTTTACTTTGCCTCATCATGTTATCCCGGTAAATTGGAAAGGGATTTTGAAATCGATTGAAATTCCAATACTGGAACAGGGCCATATACAAGCTTACATGCGATGCAGAGAGCCGGGTATCGGTGCTAATAAAGGAAAAGAATGCATTGAGGTGGCGAATGTAGTTCATGACTTACGGGCCTCACCCCCGGCCCCTCTCCGCCAGGAGAGGGGTGATTGAAAATGTTGAAAGATGGATTTGTAAGTCCCGTTCTTAAATCGCAGTCTTTCGGGGGGTGAATCAGTCATAGAGGAAATTCTATTTTTCAGCCGGAATTGGAGGTTTGAAAAAAGTTTGGCCAGGCGTTTTTTTTCATCGCGGATCTTTCTTTCATCGGGCGAAATTGCCGGTTTGCATTTATGGGTTTGCTTTTTTGTATGGTTTCGGCCACGGTAAGGAGAATGCATGCTATAAATTTTTGAGTTGGGGTATGCTTTACGAATTGGCTAAGCGAAGATTTTCCTGCATCGTTTTCTGGATATGCTCGAAATCGTAATAAATAATGCCGCCGAGCTTGGTGTATTGAAGTGTGCCATTGATCCGGAGGGTTTGCAGAGTTCCGGGGGAAACCTTGAGTAACTTTTTTACCTCATCAGATTTGAGCCACTTTTTTGTTGGAGGTCCTTCAGTTTTAAGGATTGACTTGAGCTCGGAAAAAAGTTCGGTTTTGAAATTTTGGAGATCATCAGTGGTTAGGATGTTGACTGACATGGTGGTGAGTTTTTATGAAAGCAAAAGAAGTGAAGGGAGGAATATAAAAACAGTTGCAGGGGTTGCACAACCCCCGAAAAATGCAGGCTGGGCAAGGGAATTTTGTAAAAAAATAGTTTGAAGAGGGTGATTTTTAGGATAAAAGGGTACCGGGGAGAAAAATCTCCTTTTTTTTGGTGGTAATTACCTTTGTTTATTCAGATGTTTTTGAAATATTGTAATTCTTTTCAAAAATCCTTCTACAAAAACCATCAAAATTCAGGCGTTCCTTTTCAAGTTTTAACTAATTCGTAACCCTAAAAGACCTGTTAACGGCCTTGGAATATGAACTAAAGGTTCTGGAGCATATTATTACAGTAGTTCTGAACCCATCAAGAATAACGCGGGACACACTGAATGATGAATTCCTTAGTGAATGCAAGTTGCTGATTGAAACTGAAAGGGAAAGGATCCGGAATCAATTCAGGGTAATGGTTTTTAGTGACCGCCAACAAAGCGACCTGGAATCTTATTACCGGAAACACCAGGCTATATTGGTGCAGCTTGTTGATATTGTTTTTAACTACCTGCAGCCCGGAGGACCGGAAAGTATTTACCGGTTAACAAGCGACATCTCCATTTCAAATTTTTACAAAGAGATAGCACAAATCCCGGGGGATCTGTTGGATTTTATTGAAAAGAGTTTTCCGGAATATTTTGACCATGGCATAAAAGTACCGGAAGCAAAACGGTGGTTGATGGCGCCGGAGATGAAAAGAAGCCTGAAAGGAATACAAAAAGAGGTGGAGAAATTAGAAGTAGATGATGAGCTTATTAAAATAGCCTGTAAACCTCTTGAGGATTACCTTTTGCCTGGTGAGGTGATCAGCTACCATGAGCTTAGCTATTTACAGGAATTGCAACGTGAGCTGATTTCATTTATTAAAAAGAAAGATAAAGCTAATTTAAATGAGGAATTGTGCCGATTGCTTTTGCACCTGAATTTTAATAGCATCAGTTTTTTCAGTTATTATATACTGCAGCTGCAAGAAAAGTCGAATGGCTGTAACACTTTACCGGATTTGATTGAATACCATTCTTTGAAATTGAAAATAATCAACCAGCTGCCGGTGAAGGCCGGATTGGTTTATAAAACCGGTCTGCCGGCGATAAGAGAGCAAGTAGGTTCCTGGATATGCGAGGAATTATACTATTTGGAAAAGCAGGAGCGGTTTTTATACTTGGACCCCAGGCCAAAAAATGAGCTTCAGCAAACCGAGATGAAAGTACATACAAGTCTATCGGTATCGCACCTGGCGATGGCTGTTAAGCTATTGGTGGAAGCGAAGTTGATCACCAATACGAATTCAAGTGATTTGATACGGATGGTAGCCAGGAATTTCCGGACGGACCGGCAGGAGGTTATTTCCGAGGAAAGCCTGAGGAATAAATTATACAGTTTTGAAACGGCGACAGTTACCAGGCTAAAAGATGAGATTGTTGGTTTGATGAATTTGGTGAGGAAGTATTAGGTTTTATTGTTTGAGCAAATAGCCCATGTGATTTTCTTTCAGGACCTTGATAAGTTCCTGCAGGCCATGGTAAGTGAATCCCTCCGATTTTATTAATTCTGCAACCGGGATAGCTACCATCTCCCCTATTGTATTAACACCTAATTTTTGTGAAAAGGATTTGAAATCTTCTGTAAAAGGAAGATCACTGATCTTTTGATTTAATATTTCGTTTTCAATAGCGGGCATAAAAAAGACGTGGCACATACTACCGTTCCTGGGGCACCCGCTAAGGGCCTAGTCCACAATAGCTGTTACCACGCCGTAGCGTGGCGACAGACTATCATTGAGTGGACTTGAAAAATTAGCGGGTTTTCAGAAACTCTAATAATAGCTAATCGCTAGCAATATTTTTATGTGATCAACTTAAAGTTGAGTAATAAAGGTAGTTTAAAAATGAAAAAATAATGTTTACTTATTTGCTACTTTTTTAAGCTTGGTCTTGGGCTTAAACTTTTTGAAAAGAACGTTCATATCCTGGCTGACCTTTTTATCCAATATTTTGGCATAGTGTTGCGTGGTTCGCATATTTTTATGGCCCAGCATTTTGCTTACTGATTCCAAAGAAATGCCATTGGAAAGGGTGACTGTTGTTGCAAAAGTATGGCGTGCAATATGGAAAGTAAGATCCTTTTGGATTTCACAGGCTATTGCAATTTCTTTTAGATATGAATTCATTCTCTGGTTACTGAGTACTGGTAACAATCTTCCTTTATTAACTGCAGCCGGGTGATCTTTATACTTATTTAGGATTTCCATGGCCGGCGGCAGCAGCGGAATATTGGACGGTGTATCTGTTTTTGTTCTATGTGTTTTAATCCAGTGTTTACCGTCTATGCCAATTACGAAATTAGATGGGGTAAGCTTTGTTACGTCGACATAAGCGAGCCCGGTGTAACAGCTGAATATAAAAATATCCTTCACCTGGTTGAGGCGGTCCATAACAAAGACCTTTTTAGTAAGTACCTGTAATTCTTCTGTTGAAAGGAAATTCCTTTCAACTTCTGTAAGTTTTGGTTTATACCTAACGAAAGGATCTTTATCAAGCCAGCCATTAGCTATACAGATACGAATTATCTTTTTGAAATTCTTGATGTACTTGATGACGGTGTTATTGGCACATTTGCGTACGGAACGGAGATAAAAATCATAGTCGGTGATGAATTCGTGACCAATTTCCCTGATGTCAATATCTGAAATCCGGAACTTCCATTTGATGAAATCCCGGGTATGGGATAAACTGGTTTTGTACCTTTCGACCGTTCCAGCTGCAAATCCTTTATCAATTAAGGCTTCAACCTCATCATTATGCTTCTGGAAAATTTCCATCAGCATCCTTTGTTTTTCACTGGCGCCGGTGTACCTGTTTTTTAAAGTCTCGGCCGTGATCATTTTATTATCTCTTATCAATGCCTGGTGCGCATCATATAATTTGGACTGCAGGGTTTCAAGATATGCATTGAAGTGCCGAGTGCTTTCGCTTTTGCCATTTAAACGGCCAGCTTTACTATTCCAGTCATTGGGATCGGCCTCCCGTTTGATCGAGATTTCGGACCTTTTACCGTCGACGGTTATTCGTAAATAAATGGGAACTGGCCCTTCTTCATAATTTTTGGGTTTCTTCAGAAAGAAGATAAAAAAGAAAGTCTTAATCATTGCCGGAGATTTGCGGTGAGTACGGAAATTGCTGTCCTAAAGATACAAATTTGATATTATTTATTCAAACTTATTTTATCTACAATCAGCCACCAGTAAGGGTTTAACTACAATTCGGTGCGTCAAGGAGAGTCATGATTTTACGCACCGAATTACGCACCTACAAAACGAATTTTCTGAATATTTTGGTGATTTACTCACCGAATGCAAAACCCGCAAACTATTGATTTGCGGGCTTTTAAGTGAATTTAGTCTTGTGATTGCGGAGAGGGTGGGATTCGAACCCACGGTACAGAATGACCCGTACGACGATTTAGCAAACCGTTCCTTTCGGCCTCTCAGGCACCTCTCCTGATCCGCCCCGTATTAAGGGGTTGCAAAAATACAATTCCAAAAGATAATGCCCAAAA
>CANKNL010000002.1 GCA_947483345.1 Chitinophagaceae bacterium
CTCATCAAGTCGCCCTTCCGTTGTTCGGTAAAGAACCCTATCGGCAATAGAAGTATTTTATCATATAAATCAACCCTAAAACGATTTACTATGCCGTGTTTTATTGGCCCCATGGCCCGGTATGATAAATACAAAAACAGGTTTTTAAAAGCAATCGATACAATAATGAGGATACACACAATACCTAATGCATGAAATGGATCATTGGTATTAATAAGCAGGCCCAGTTGTTCTTTTAACCAGCCTACAACAGCCAAATCGGGTTTTTTTGATAGATCCGCGATCATTGTCTGTTTTACCCCAAAAATGATATTCATAAACGGAACCAGCATCCCAATAGAAATAATGGAGAAAACAATTGAGAGTAAAATCGAAATAAAATACCAGATTATGGAATTTTTATACAGCTTCAGGTATGTAAAAACACTTGAATATTTTTTCATTGGTAATAATTCTGAATAGAAACGGCAAAGTAACTAATTTTACAGCTATTAAAGTGTAAACATTATGTTAGAAGGAAAAAGACAGAAAATGGTGGCGGGATTGCTTAACAAAGAACTCAGTGACATTTTTCAGCGATTGGGATTATCCATGTTGGATGGTGGTATGGTATCGATATCCTCTGTAAAAATTACACCCGACCTGTATGAAGCCAGAATTTATCTGAGTTTTTTTAAAGTAAAAGACAGTTTTGATGCCCTTAAAAAAATTGAAGAACGGAGTTGGGAGATAAAAAAAGAATTAACATCAAGGGTTCGTCATCAACTTCGCAGTATGCCAAAACTCACGTTTTACATTGATGACACATTGGATTATGTGGATAAGATGGAGCAGATATTTAAGGAGATTAAGAAGAAGGAGGATTGAAGGTTGATGGTTGAAGGTTTAGAGATCTGGCAAATGGCAAGACAGCAGGCAAATGATTTGTACAAAATATATACAGAATGGACTTTTTCTAAAGACTATGATTTAAGAAATCAGATCAATGCTTCTTCCGGATCTGTTATGGCTAACATTGCGGAAGGCTTTGAACGATCGGGTAATAAAGAATTCATACATTTATTATTAGCAAAAGCATCTAATGGCGAAGTTCGTTCTCAACAATCAGGGGCTCAGACAGAAAACATATTAGTATAGAAAAAATTGATGACTTGATATTAAAAAGTGAAAGCATCAGCAGAAAAATAACTGCCTTTATTAAATATCTCAAAGAATCTGACAAAAAAGGATTCCGTTATGAATAAATTATACTGTTGCACCATAACCTTCAACAATCAACTTTCAACCGTTCATGTATTTAACCTTTGCCTGGAGATATTTTAAAGCAAAAAAAAGTGCTAATGCCATTAACATTATTGCATGGGTTACCGTGGGTGTTATTGCATTTGCTACCTGCTGCCAGGTTTTGGTGTTGAGTGTTTTTAATGGCTTTGAAGACCTGGTTAAATCATTATACTCATCTTTTTATGCCGATATAAAAATTGTACCCGCAACAGGAAAAACCTTTATCCTTACTTCAGCACAAATGGCTTCCCTTAAAAAGCAGCCTGCTGTTGCCAGTTTTTCTTTAATTGCCGAAGAAAAAGCCTTACTCAAAAATGCGGATGCCCAAACGGTAATTTATTTAAAAGGTGTTGATGAAAATTATAAAAATGTCTCAGGCATTGCCAGCAAAACAAACCGGGGGAAATATTTTACAGGCACCCCTGAAGCCCCTTATTTAATCACCGGTTCAGGCATACAGAATGCAACCTCAATAAATTTTGACCCTGCATTTCCGGTAGATGACTTAACTGTTATTTTACCAAAAAGGAACAGCCGCAATAACGATCCATTGCAATCCTTAAGTGAAGGATTTATAAAACCCGCTGGGTCTTTTACCATACAGCAGGAGTTTGATGATAAATATGCCATCACAAACATTGGTTTTGTTAAAAAGCAGATGGATTTTGCCGATGATGAATTTAGTGCAATAGAAATTAAACTAACAGAAAAAACGGACCCCTATGAAGCCCGTAATGGTATTGCCACATTACTTGGTAAACAGTACAATGTGCAAACGAAATACGAACAAAACACCAGCCTTTACAATACTATGAAACTGGAAAAATGGGCCATTTACGGGGTGTTGACTTTAATCCTCATCATTGCAGCCTTTAATATGGTAAGTGCCTTAACCATGCTGGTACTTGAAAAAAGAAAAGATATTGGCATATTACAAAGTATGGGTGCTGATGAAAAAACTATTTTGAAAATATTTTTAAGTGAAGGTTTATTATTAGGAGGTATTGGAACGGCAACCGGTCTTATCATGGCAACCAGTCTTTGTCTGCTTCAGTTAAAATTTAAAATCATAAAATTAGCCGGGGGGTCGTTTTTAATTGATTATTTTCCAGTGAAATTAATGGCCACCGATTTTTTTCTGGTAGCAATTACGGCAACAACCATTACTTTTCTCGCCGCCTGGTTGCCGGCACGTAAAGCCAGCAAACAGCAAGCCTCATCCTCCTGAATTTAGTTCTTTACTTTTGTTTCACGCCGTAAGTTCTCATAAAGAGCGGGGCGGCAGTCCGACCATACCCATACTTTTTATTAGCAAATCAATATGGTCATTTATGCCCGTTTTGCTTTTGTAAAAGATGATCTTTATTTTTTATCCCAGTTCTATGCTTTGGAGTTATAAGCAACGCGAAGGGAAAGAGCGTAGCTCATACAACTGAGGGGCATGAAGGCCTTACCTTAAAACCATCTGCCTGTCTGCATCAAGTTTAATCAATATAAAAATAAGAATTGTAAATGTTAACAGGGATGAGCCCCCATAACTCATTAACGGTAAAGTGATACCAATAACCGGAGCCAGGCCAATCGTTACACCTATATTAACAGCCACATGAAAAAACATAATACCAGCTACCGCATAAGCATACACTCTGCTAAACGTACTTCGTTGTCTTTCGGCAATCCGTATAATGCGCAATAAAAAAAACAGGTATAGAAACATTAATAATCCACTGCCCAAAAAACCGAAATTTTCACCTACCGACGTAAATATAAAATCGGTATGTTGTTCGGGCACAAAATCACCACGGGTTTGTGTTCCTTTTAAAAAACCTTTTCCTAAAAAACCGCCCGAACCAATTGCAATCTTAGATTGCTTTACATTGTAATTCTGCTGCTCCGATTTTTTTTGCTTTAATTTCTGGTCTTCGGCTACAGTTAAATCAGTTGTGGTTGCATCTGCAAAAGGGTTATCAACACCTACCATGCTGAAAATCCTGTCGGCCTGGTATTGTTTAAATACATGTTTAAAAGTATAGGGTACCAATACCCCAACAAAAATAGAACTGACCCCCCAAATGCCAATAATGATCAATATTATCCGGTTGTTTCGCCTTATTCGGCGTCTGTTAAAATAAAAAAATAATACGGCTAAAATGGTAAATGCTATCAATAATGTTTTGGTGTGAAATAAAAGTGAAACAACCAGTAAAACGGCCATAGACACACCGGCAATTAAATAGCCGGGTGGTAAGCCTTCGCGGTACATGGGAATTAAAAATGAAAAATAAACCAAAGCCAGGCCTGTTTCGCCCTGCAGTATAGACAGCACAGCAGGCGCAAAGGCAATAGCCGCAGCAATCATTTGAGATTTGGGTTTCTTAAAATCCGTTTCGGGCATGGACAAATATTTAGACAATGCCAGTGCGGTGAATATTTTACACAATTCAACCGGCTGCAGATTCATAAAGCCCATAGGTATCCAGCTTTTGGAGCCCTTTATTTCTTTACCAATTACAAATGTGGCAAGTACCAAAACGATGCCTATTAAATAAGAAATATTAGCAGTGGCCGTAAACAACTTACTATCTGTTAATAAAATAAATATGGCCAGAATACTGCAGGCAGCAAAAAAGAATAACTGCTTGCTGTAATTTTTTTTAAAGCCGGTAAGTGTTTGCATAAAATTATCTGTGCTCTTATACTCTACAGAATAAATACAAACTATACCAAAAATTACAATACTGGCATATAGCCAAACCATCAGCCAGTCTATACCTTTTGATATGGTTGGATTTTTATTTTGCATATATTTAAAGTACTTACTGTTAGTTTAGTACTTTTCATTTAGTTTACATCATCGAATCTTTCAATGCCGGTTTCTTTTTTCCGCCTGGTAAGATCGCTTCTGTTTTTATATTTTGTTTATTCTCGTTCTCTTCCTTTTTTTGCTGATTTTTCTTAAATATTTCCTTTTCTTTTTTAATCTGATCGATAATTTCCTGTTCGTCAGTAGCGTCCATTTCCATGGTATCTCTGATGAGTTTAATGTATCCTTTTGCAATTAAATAGGCTGAATCTTTTTTGTGCAACATGGAATCCACTGTTTTCATTTCGCTGTAAATACGTGGTGGTATTAAATTTAATTTTGTAAATTTTTCAACTATGGCTTCTCTGGATTTGGAAATGGTATCGTTTAAATATTTTTCGATCATTAAACCAACAATAGGCGCCGCATAAGTACCGCCAAAACGGCCGCTGTTTTCCACCACACACATGATAGCGATCTTTGGATTATCCCTTGGTGCAAAGCCGCAAAAGAATGCATGATTAGGTTGTTTTACGCCTCTGTAATAATTTTCTACGGTGCCTGTTTTCCCGCAGATCGCAATACCCTGAACTCTGGCACCAGCACCGGTTCCTCCGTCTACCACAGCCTGCATGCCATCATGTACTACATTGAACACGGTATCTGGAATATCCATTGCCCGGTGTTTTTCCTTGAACTTCGTCAGCATTCCAAACTGATCTCCCCCCTCAATAGAATCAACCAGGTGAGGAATAATATACCAACCCTTGTTGGCTATATAGGCCATTTCATTTGCTGTTTGTATTGGTGTGGTACTCACTTCTCCCTGTCCAATACTTACTGAACGAAAATTGCAGTAATTCCATGCGCCCTTGCCATAAATTTTATCAAAATCAGCCGGCGTTGGAACATTACCCGGCCTTTCGGATGGCACATCAATACCCAACCTGTGTCCCAAACCAAAAGCATACATATACCTGTCCCATACCGCAAGACTACTGTCCTGGCTTGGATATTTTGGATTTGTTATTACCCGTTGCATCACAGTAGCAAAGTAAGTATTATCAGACATGCGGATTGCATTTCTCAGATCAAATGTGCCACGATCAAGGCATTTCATAGGTTTACCACCTCCACAACCATAAAAAGCACCGGAACAGGAAACTGTGAAACTGGTTGTGATCACGCCTTCATGTAATCCTACAAGAGCCTGCAAAGTCTTAAAGGTAGATCCAGGTGAATAAGAGGCACTTACAGACCGGTTGAATAAAGGCCTTGCCGGACTCAATAACAATTCTGCATAATGCTTTCTTCTTTCGGCGCCTGTTAAAAGTTTTGGTTTATACGTAGGGCTGCTAACCATGGCAAGAATCCCTCCCGTTTTAGGATCTATTGCAACAATTGACCCGAGTTTATTTTCCATTAATTTTTCGCCAAGTTCCTGTAAGGCTATATCAATGGATGAGTACATGTTCTGGCCTGCAATGGCAGCGGTATCATATTTACCATCTTCAAGCCGGTCGGTAAGGCGATTTTTATTATCTCTTTTCCAAAATTCTATACCCCGCTGTCCCATCAATACTTTTTCATAGGTACGTTCTATTCCAGCACGTCCAATATAATCGCCCATAACATAGCCTTCATATTTGGGGTTTTTTAAAATATTAGAGTCTACTTCGCCTAAATAACCAAAAATATTTCCACCTGCATCATAAGGATAATCTCTAACTGAACGTTCTTGCATAAAATATCCCGGAGCCAGTTTATATAAATTTTCATTCAGCTTGGCCATCTTTTCATTACTTAGCATGGGCTCAAAAACCGACGCCCGGTAGCTTTTATTTTTAATGATGGCAGCAATTATTCTTTTATGAAATTCAGCAGAGTCAATATTTAAAATAGTACACAAGGTCGTTGTATCCGTTCCTTTTAATTTACCGGGAATAACCATTAAATCATAGATCACTGTGTTTTGTAAAATGGAATGGCCCTTACGGTCAAAAACAATTCCACGATCGGGATACACCACTTTACGAAAAGTGCCCTGGTTATCCGCATCAACTTTGTATTTAGAAGAAAAGATCTGCAGATTGATCAATTGCAGGAAGATAATTACAAACATGCCGGTAAAAACCAGCATGATTACATTTTTTCTTGATTGATTAAATACAGACAAGGTTGATTTATGATTTTAGATTGATGATGTCAGATTTTTTATTCCTGCGTTTAAACGGTATTGGTTCTGAATTTTTGTTGACGGGTAAACAATAATTCGGTTATAATGATCAACAGCACACTTAAAACAGTTGACATTACTGTTTTAACTAAAAAATACCACAGGTTGCCAAACTGCCAGGCTTCCAGTAAAAATAACCAGCCGTGATGTATAAAAGTAAGTACGCCAATAAAAATAATATAAGGTAAAATGCCGCCCATACTTTTAACCGATGGTTCTTCATAATTGTTATCGGCACCTTCCTGCGGAATTAAAAGATTGATCAAAAAAGGACGAATATAGGCTATCAACAAACAGGCCGCCGTATGAAACCCGGGGTGATGACGGAAGCTGTCCATGGTAAATCCCAATACAAAAGCTATCAATAATTGCTGTGAAGGACCTAATCGAAATGGCAGCCAAATAATAAACAGAAAATAAATATACGGCGTAACCATTTGGTGTAAATGAATTTTATCAAATACAAAAACCTGAACCAGGATCAATAATCCGAAACGAATAATATTTTTTACAAGTGCATTCATTGTTTTTCAATAACAGGTTACTGAATTTTCTGTTTTACTTTTTCTAATATTGTTTTTATACTTTCAGCTTGATTATTATCAATGGCATACACATATTCCAGATTATAAAAATTGGCAGCCGTTTTAAATTTGATTAAAAAATTATTAGTGCTTTTATCCGATGTTACATCCTGTACAATACCCATCATCATGCCTTTAGGTATACTGGTACTATAGCCGCTGGAAATAATGGTATCGCCTTTTGCTACTTTGGCATTCTTTGGAATACCGTTAAGTGAAATGATATTGGGTGTTTTACCGTCCCAGCTTAATGTTCCGGTTTCGCCGCCCTTTAATAATTTACCACTGAGGTGACTGTCTTTATGCAACAGGCTCATAACAACAGCAAAATCGGAGCTGGCTTCTGTAACAATACCAACCACCCCACTGTTGGCATCAATGATGCCCATACCTTCTTTAATATGTTGAGCGGATCCTCTGCCCAAAACAATAAAATTATTTTGTGCTGCTACTGAATTATAAACCACTTTGGCCGGAAAATAATGATACTTCCTGTAACGTTCCATTGAATCTACTTTAATGGAATCGATGATAAAATGGCTGGTGGTATCGGGCAATTCAAAATCGGCCTTTAATTTATTGTACAGTTGGGCATTGGCCCTTACAAGTGAGTCATTCGTTTTTTTAAGCTGAAAATAATATTCAACCTTGCTGTATTGTTCGTTTATTTTTCCGGTGACCTGATTGGCTGTTTTACTAAATACCGCCTGATGATATCGGCTATAATGAACAATTAAATAGATACTGAACCCCTGTAACAGAAGAAACAGGATAAAATTAAAATACCGGCTAATGAAAAGAAAAATATTACGCACCTACAGAAGGTTGAAAAGTTGTTGAAGATTGTAAAAGGCGGCATCTATAAAATCCAAATTTCAGATTGCCGCATTTTATAGACATAAAAACTTCAGGTTTTATAAAAGAACTTCTAAAATCCCCTTCGGTGTTTCCTGCTAAAGGAATGGCCGAAGTTTAGAGTGGGTTTTACCGCATTACAAAAGGATATCTGTCGTAATGTTTTAATGCAATACCCGTACCTCTAACCACACTTTTTAATGGATCATCAGCTACATGAACAGGTAATTTAATTTTTGCATTTAGTCTTTTATCCAACCCCCTCAGTAAGGCGCCACCACCAGTGATATACAATCCCCTGCGGTAAATATCAGATGCCAGTTCGGGCGGGGTTGTTTCCAAAGCTTTCAGAATAGCTTCTTCTATTTTAAAAATACTTTTATCCAACGCTTCTGCCACTTCTTGATAACTAACCATCACTTGTTTTGGGATGCCGGTTACCAGGTCTCTTCCATTAACCGGAATATCATCGGGCGGATTATCCAGGTCTTTCATGGCTGCTCCAACCTGAATTTTAATTTGCTCGGCAGTACGCTCGCCAATCAATAAACTGTGGTAACGACGAAGTGCCTCCATAATATCGGCTGTAAATTCATCCCCGGCAATACGAATACTCTGATCACAAACAATGCCTGCAAGGGCAATAACTGTAATACCCGTGGTACCACCGCCAATGTCTATGATCATATTGCCAACCGGTTCTTCCACATCAATGCCAATACCTAAAGCTGCTGCCATAGGTTCATGAATCAGATAAACTTCTTTTGCACCAGCCTGTTCGGCACTATCTCGTACCGCACGTTTTTCTACCTCAGTGATACTGCTGGGGATACAGATCATCATACGCCAACTGGGAGCAAACAATGGTTTTTTGGGATAAATCAGTTTGATCATTTCCCGTATCATCAGCTCGGCTGCGTTAAAATCGGCTATCACGCCGTCTTTAAGCGGACGAACCGTTCTTATACTTTCATGGGTTTTTTCATGCATCATCAATGCCTTTTTGCCCACTGCCAAAATATTCTTCGGATTATTCCTGTCTAATGCAACAATAGAAGGTTCATTTACAACGATCTCATCATTATGAATAATGAGGGTATTTGCAGTACCCAGATCAATTGCAATTTCCTGTGTAAAAAAGTTAAAAAGGCCCATATTATTTTATGTGAAAAAGGATTTTAATCTATGCCTGCAAAGTTGGTGGAAATTATTTGAATTAACAACCGCAAACCCTTTATTTTTCAACATTTTACAGAAATTTTCGCATTAGGCTCGTTTTGAAAAGATTTAACAAAGCAACCGAACACTTAAATTTAAACATACCAATTTGCCTGTTTCGGTTTTAGCAGTAAAAAAGCGGTTCATTTAAACACTGTTTTTACAGAATATTAAATTCATACCCGATATCTGAGCGGTAATACATGCCTTCAAAATCAAGCTGCTCCAACATACGATTTGATTGCTCAACGGCTTCTGTAATATTTCCGCCAAATGAGGTTACAGCTAAAACCCTGCCACCATTTGTAACGGTATCCTTTCCTTCTTTTTTTGTTCCGGAATGAAAAATAATACTGTTCTGCAGAACAGGATCCTGTAAACCGTTGATCATTTTTCCTTTTTCATATTCACCAGGATAACCACCACTTACTGCTACCACTGTTGCAACAGCCCTTTCATCGGTTTCTATTTTAATTTCATGAAGGCGTTGTTCAGCTGTTGCCAGCATCAATTCTACCAGATCATTTTTTATCCTCGGTATCACCACTTCTGTTTCAGGATCACCCATGCGGCAATTATATTCAATTACATTTGGTTCACCCCCATCATTCATTAAACCAAAGAAGATAAATCCTTTATAATCGAGCTTGTCTTTTTTTAATCCCGCAATAGTAGGTTCAATTATTTTTTCTTTTACTTTTTGCAGAAATGCTTCGGTAACAAATGGCAACGGACTTACTGCACCCATACCACCAGTATTGAGCCCGGCATCTGCCTCCCCTATTCTTTTATAATCTTTTGCTTCGGGCAATAAAACATAGTTTTCGCCATCCGTTAAAACAAAAATGCTTAACTCAATACCTTTTAAAAATGCTTCTACCACCACTTTATTTCCGGCCTCTCCAAATTTAGACCGAAGCAACATCAGTTCAAATTCTGAACAGGCTTCCAAGTGATTCTGGCATATCAATACCCCTTTGCCAGCAGCCAGTCCATCGGCTTTTAAAACAATAGGCAGTGATTGTTTTTTTATATATGCCACACCTTCCAGATATTTATCAGCTGTAAATTCTCCATAAGCAGCAGTAGGAATATGATGCCGTATCATAAAGGCTTTGGCAAATGCCTTACTCCCTTCCAGTTGTGAAGCGGCCTTTGACGGACCGATTACTTTGATATTTTCTAATCCTTTTCTATTTTTAAAAAAATCGTAGATCCCCTTAACCAATGGCTCTTCAGGCCCCACGATGACCATATCAATAGCGTTTACAATACAGGCTGTTGCCAGACTTTCAAAATGGGTAATATCAATTTGTAAATTGGTGCCGCATAAAGCGGTGCCGGCATTGCCTGGCGCAATGAATAACTGTTTGCAAAGCGGACTTTGCATAAATTTCCATGCCAACGTATGCTCCCGGCCACCCGAGCCTATTAAAAGTAATTTCATTGATCTACTGAATTTAAGATGCCTGAACAAAAGCTATGCGAATTTAAAATTCTAATGACGCATTTCAATAACTATTTTTAAATGAGCAACGACATGGCTTTTTTTTGTAACGTATTGTAAAAAAATAGGTGTATTGATTTTGTATAACTTAAACAGAATTTCGCTATTTTGGGCAACTAAACCATCTAACAAGCATTTAAAAACCAACTAACATGAGTGAAACTAAGATTAACAGTAAACATCCGGCAGGTTTATTTGTACTTTTCTTTACAGAAATGTGGGAACGCTTTAGCTACTATGGCATGCGGGCAATCTTTACATTATATATGACTAAGGCCTTGTTTATAGATAAGGCCGACGCTTCGAATATTTACGGTAGCTATACGGGGCTTGTTTATCTTACACCATTAATTGGTGGTTATGTTGCAGATAGGTACTGGGGCAACAGACGTTCTATTTTTGTTGGAGGATTATTAATGGCTATTGGCCAGTTTTTAATGTTCTTCAGTGCCAGTAATTATCAAAATGCAGATCTTAGTACCATTTTCATGTGGTTTGGATTAACCGGTCTTATTATTGGAAACGGTTTTTTTAAACCCAATATATCAACACTGGTAGGCCAGCTTTACCCCAGAGGTGACAGCAGGTTGGATTCAGCCTTTACCCTGTTTTATATGGGCATTAATCTGGGTGCTTTTTTCTCTCCAATTGTATGCGGATTACTGGGCGATACCGGAAATCCTGCTGATTTTAAATGGGGCTTTTTTGCTGCAGGTGTAGGTATGCTGTTTGGTATCATTTCATTTGAACTAATGAAGAAAAAATATCTTGTAACGCCTGAAGGAGAAGCTGTTGGTGCCATTTCAAACAAAAAAAGAGATGAAGCTGATAAGGCCGCCTCTGAAGCAAAAGGCGAAAAAGACACTGTAAATACGGGTGCCATTGCAAATAAAAGCGTTGTTATATGGGCTGCCATAGCTATAGGCTTAATTTCAACTTTTCATTTCCTGCTGGGTCAGGATTGGATTGGTTCTGCCATTTTCAGCGTTTCTTTTGCTGCTCCGGGATTAATATTAACTGATTCTTCTCTTTCTAAAATTGAAAAAGAAAGAATAATAGTGATTTTTATTGCTGCCTTTTTTGTGATATTCTTTTGGGCTGCCTTTGAGCAAGCCGGGGCTTCACTTACCTTTTTTGCTGATGAGCAAATGAACAGATCGATTAATATCAATACAAATTACGGGATCATATACCTTGTCGTTACTGTATTTGCAGGTTTATTATATTATACATTACAAAGAATAATGGACATACCTAAAGAATATAAAATACTTTTTGGTATGATTGGTCTTTATTTGATATTTCTTGTTGTTAAAGGTTTTGTTGTAGGCAACCGATTTATTTTGGGCGATATACCAGCTTCTGCATTTAACAGTGTGAATGCCATTTTCATTGTTGTACTTGCCCCCTTATTTGCAGAATTTTGGGGTAAATTGGGCAAAAGAAATTTAGAACCGGCATCTCCGTATAAACAAGCGTTGGGCCTTTTATTTCTTTCACTGGGTTATGTTGTAATAGCAGTTGGTGTTAAGGGGATTGAGCCTGGAATTAAAGTAAGTATGATGTGGCTTATAATACTTTACCTGCTTCACACAATTGGTGAACTCTGCCTGTCCCCTATTGGTTTATCACTGGTAAATAAACTGGCCCCTGCCCGATTCGCATCTGTATTAATGGGTACCTGGTTTTTGGCAAATGCAACTGCAAATAAGTTTGCAGGCACATTGAGTTCCTTATATCCCGAAGCCGGAAAACCAACTTCTTTTATGGGTTGGCAGTTAACGTCACTTTATGATTTCTTTGTCGTATTTATTATTATGTCGGGTGTGGCATCTTTAATTCTGTTTGTTGCCAGCAAATGGCTATTAAAGATGATGCATGGTGTAAGATAATTTCATTTCATATTTTTAAAAGGCGATCTCACAGTCGCCTTTTTTTATTTAACTTACCATTCTAAAAATATCAGCATGAGCCATACGCCGAAACACCCCAAAGCTTTACCGTATTTATTCTTTTCCGAAATGTGGGAACGGTTTGGTTATTATCTGATGATCGGTATCTTTTTATTGTACCTTAAAAATGTGGAGCATGGTTTTTCCATGACCAATTCAGAAGCATCTGATTTGTACGGAACCTTTATTGCATTGGTTTTTCTTACACCATTCATCGGCGGGTTGATTGCTGACCGTTATTGGGGTTATCGCCGATCGGTTATTGCCGGTGGTTTAATGATGGGTGCCGGCTACTGCCTGATGGCGGTTCACAGCCTGCCTGTACTCTACATCAGTATGGGGCTGGTTATTTTTGGCAATGGTTTTTTTAAGCCTAATATTTCTACTCTGCTGGGTAATTTATACAATGCCCCCGAATTTCTTAAAAGAAAAGATGAAGGTTATAATATTTTTTACATGGGCATTAATATCGGCGCCTTCATCTGTAATTTTTTCAGCGCTGCCATTATTATTGTTTGGGGCTGGAAATATGCATTTGTAGCAGCGGGTATTGGTATGTTTCTCGGTGTGATCATTTTTATGCTGGGCACCAAACATTATGCATCAGGCGATGTAAGAAAACCCATGACCAAAGAAGACATGCCTTTTATCAAGATTGTAGTAACCATATTTATTCCTGCAATCGTTGCCGGCATCCTTGGCTGGTTAATCCCAAATAATATTTTCGGGTCCGACAGTACAGATGCTTTCATCTTTGCCTGTATGCCGGTAATTTATTTTTACGCATCGCTTTATATCAGAGCAGAGGCTTCTGAGAAAAGGCCCATAGCTGCTTTGTTGGCCATCTTTGCAGCGGTAGTCTTGTTTTGGGCCGTGTTTAAACAAAATGGAACCGCGCTAACCATCTGGGCAGAATCCTATACCAACAGGCAGGTGCATGGCACAACAGCAGATCTATTTAAAGGGTTAAATCAGGCTAAGGATATGTCTTATAAAAAAGATTCTGTAGACCTCTATGATGGTATGTTCAGGTTACAAAAAAATCAAGATGGGAAAGTCATTAAAGAATATAATTATCCGGTTTACTTTAAAAATGTACAGCCCGATAAACTGCCTGCCGATGGCGGTAAAGCCACCTTATGGGCTACACCCATCAGCCAGTCTATAAACCCCGGTTGGGTTATTTTATTAACGCCGCTGGTGCTTGCCTTTTTTGCTTTTTTAAGGGGTAAAAATAAAGAACCATCAACAGCCACAAAGATTGCATTTGGTTTATTCATCTCTGCTTTATCTGTTTTGGTTATGGTAGCAGCTGTTTATATTAGTGGCAATGGCGCCGAAAAAGCCAGTGTTTGGTGGTTGATGGGAACCTATGGGGTTGTAACCATCGGCGAATTATTATTAAGCCCAATGGGACTGTCATTGGTTTCAAAATTAAGCCCTGTTCGTTTAACATCGCTGATGATGGGTGGTTGGTTCCTTGCCACTTCAATCGGCAATAAACTCTCAGGTATATTGGCCACCATGTGGGATGGTTATGAAAACAAAGCCAATTTTTTTTGGGTGAATTTTGTATTACTAATTATTGCGACCTGCATCATTTTTGGTATGCTGAAATGGTTGAACAGGATCATGCAAGAAAAAGGAGTAACTTAAAACAATCAACAATACGTTAGTACACATCACAAAAACAGGTCACCATTAAAAATTCATCATGGAAAATAAAGCCATAACACTGGAACAGATACAAAATTTTGAGGGCAAATATCCCAAACAACTGTGGTACCTGTTTATGTCGGAAATGTGGGAACGCTTTTGTTTTTATGGCATGCGTGGCATGCTCACTTTTTTTATGGTGAATCAACTGATGATGAAAGATGATGTAGCCAATTTACAATATGGCGCTACACAGGCTTTTGTTTATGCCTTTACTTTTATTGGTGGTTTATTTGCCGATAAAATTTTAGGATTCAGAAAATCACTGTTCTGGGGTGGCCTTTTAATGATTGTAGGCAGTTGCATATTGGCCATCGATCCAAAAGAATTTTTCTTCTTAGGTATCAGTTTTAATATCATTGGTACTGGTTTCTTTAAGCCCAATATTTCCACTATGGTGGGTAGCCTTTACAAAGACGGCGATAACAGAAGAGATGCCGGTTTTTCACTTTTTTATTCAGGCATCAATATAGGAGCCTTGCTGGGTGGGTATGCTTGCATCAGTATTGGAAAAAATTATTCCTGGAACCTGGCTTTTGGTTTTGCAGCAATTGTTATGACCATCAGTTTACTTACTTTTATTTTTACACAAAAAAAACTCGGCCCTATTGGGCTTTCTCCGTTTAAGACCGATCATAAAAACAGAAAATGGTATGAATATGCCGTTTACTTAGGTTCACTTTTAATCATTCCGGTAATTATGACCATGGTGGCTAAAACCCAATATACCGATTGGTTTATGTACATCATTGGCCCAGCCACGTTAATCTATTTATTTTATGAAATGACAAAATATTCATCTGCCGAAAAGAAAAAACTACTGGCTGCTTTGGTGTTCATTATTTTTTCAATTTTATTTTGGGCTTTTTTTGAGCAAAGCGGCGGATCATTGAGTTTGTTTGCAGCCAACAATCTTAATAACCGCGTATTGGGAATGATTGATCTGGATCCTAATGGCGTAAACAATGCGGCTAATTCGCTCTTTGTGATCATATTTGCCCCCATCGTTGGTATCATCTGGCTCTGGCTGAGCAAAAGAAAAATAGAGCCCAATACAGTCGTGAAATTTGGATTGGGTTTTATATTTCTCAGCCTGTCTTTTTACGTTTTTTATACAACCATTTTTTTTGCCAATGCACAGGGCATTACCTCTTTGGATGTATTTACACTGGCTTACCTGGTTATTACTTTTGGTGAGCTGTGTTTATCGCCGATCGGGCTTTCTATAATGACAAAATTATCGCCAAAACCTTTGCAGGGCGTCATGATGGGGATGTGGTTTCTGGCCAGTGCATATGGCCAATATGTTGCAGGTATTTTAGGTGCAGGCATGTCTTCCCCAAATAGCGGGGCTTCGCTTAACGAAAAATTAATAGCTTATACGTCGGGGTATAAACAATTGGCCATATATGCATTGATCGCCGGAGTTATTCTTTTATTGATATCCCCTTTAGTGAAAAAACTGATGCAGGAAGTAAAATAAAATTTGTAAAAAAGCCCTTTTATTGAGAAGCCCGGCCCAAAGGCCGGGCTTCTCAATATAGTCTTTCTGAAAATCTTTAACCCAACCAACATCTCCCCTATTTTAAATGAAATTCAAATGCGAAAAGGTATTGCCCAGGATCATTTTATCATCAGCACCCAACCATTTGTTTAAAACGGTGGCGTACACATTTTTAAAATCAACTTTGTGTTTCAGATCGCCCTCATTTAAATCACTTAAATCCGGCATTGCATTCAGCAACCCTTTTTCCTTTAAGCCGCCGCTGATGAAGAACATATTGTTGGCCGTACCATGATCGGTTCCATTGCTGGCATTTTGCGTTACCCGGCGGCCAAATTCGCTGAAGGTCATCATCAGCACATCATTAAAACGGCCATTGTTTTTCAGGTCAGTTGTAAAGGCTTTTACCGCATCATTCAGTTCGGTAAACAGCCTTTTCTGTTGATCATTCTGATTCACATGCGTATCAAAACTTCCTAAAGAAACATAGTACACTTTGGTATTGATATCAGAAAAAATCAGGGATGCGATGGTCTTTAAGTCCTTTCCCAGGTTACTGTTGGGATAGAGTTGCGATGTTGGGTGCGCCTTGCTTTGCTGGTAAATATAATCGGCACTGTTGAGTGTTGCACTCATGGTTTTGTATAAATAATCAACGGTTTCTTCGCCCGGTTTATGATCAGCATTAACGTCTTTTAAAAACCTGCCATTACTGGTATTATATAATTTTTTGGGATCCTTAAAAGCAAGTCCTTTATTGTCATCTCCCTTTAAAGCCAGACTTAATATATCATCCAGTTCCATGGCCTGGGTAGGTTTATCGCAGCCTTTGCATTGGGCATCCAGGTAACGGCCCAACCAGCCTGTGTTTACATATTGATTGCTTTCACTGGCGCTGTGCCAGATATCCATACTGCGGAAATGCGACCTGTCGGGATTGGGATAACCCACATTATTCATAATGGCTAAACTGCCCTCATCATACAATCCTTTAAATGCTTCAAGCGCAGGATTTAATCCGGTTTCATCATTTAAGATCAATGCCTCATTTTTTGCAATGCCCAGCTTTGGCCTTTCACGATAGTAAATATCATTTCTTACCGGTATCACGGTGTTCAAACCATCATTACCGCCGCTGAACTGAATGACCACCACCACTTTATTTCCCGGTGGTACCCTCATCGGTTTTTCAAAAGCCTTTAAAAATTTAGGCAGCATAAAAGAGGCGGTGGCCAATGAACCGATCTGTAAAAATTCTTTGCGTTTGATTACCATAAAAAGCCCCTCCTAACCTCCCCCGAGGGGAGGAATGTTTATGTTATATGAATAAATTAATTCCAAGCATGCTTTCAATTTTAAAAAAGAGCTACAAAAAATCAGACCCCAGATTCTCCCCCACCGGGGTTCTCGGATAAGAGAACGAACGAAGTTCAAGAGGGGGCCTTAGCAAAGCTGATATTCTGGTGTTGCCATCAGATTTACGATAGCGCTTTTAATATAGTTTTCCCTGTTCCCCGTATTTATATATTTATCCAAAACTGCATTACTCACTTTTCCCTTGGTTTGTAAAACTGTTGATGTTATCGTTTCCAGTAATTTTTCCCGCTGCACTTTTTCAAATATTTTATTTACCGCCACCCAGTCAATAACAGCCGCTCCTCCTTTTACCGCCTCTTTTAGTTTTTTAGCTCTTGCTTCCATCATTTGCCCCATTTGCACATCGTCATCTGCTTTGGGCATAATATCCAATGCATCATTGGCCGTAAGTATATGTGGCACACGCAGGCGCAGCATCAAGGAACTACTGTCAATCCAGTTTTTACCTCCCGGCCAACCGGCTACGTTTGGAGGATAAAATAATATTTGTCCCAATGCACGTTCAAATAAAAGTTGTGATTGATCATTTTCCAGCTGCATGGGTAATAATCTTCTGATGCCTGCCAATAATTCAACCGGAGATTTTATTCTGGTGCCGATGTTTTTTTCATCATAAAACCAATCGCTGGTATACAAATCTTCCAGCAGCTTTGCTATATCGTAATGGTTATTGAAAAACCGATTACCTAACCATTGCTGGTTTTGTTCATTCGTATTCTCATTTACAAAATACCGGTATATCTTTTTGCTGATAGTATTGGCAGTCTGCTTGTTTTCTAAAAGCATATTCAAAATATCGTCGCCATCAAAATGGCCGGTCTTTCCTAAAAAGGTTTTGCTGCCATCGTCGTGTTGTAATTTACGGAACACAAATTCGCCCTTTGCATTAAAAGCCCAACCCGTAAAGGCTCTGGCAGCTTCCTTAACATCATTTTCGGTATAATTACCACGGCCCACTGTAAACAGTTCCATTACTTCACGGGCAAAATTTTCATTGGGGTGCGATTTTTTGTTTTGCTGGTTATTTAAAAACTGCAGCATGGCCGGCGACTTGCTCACCATTTTCAGCATATCGGCAAAACTACCCAGTGCATGGCTTCGGATCATATGTAATAATTCCTGCTGAAAAAAACTATTTTGTATACGGCAGGCAAAATGCCCATGCCAGAACAGGCTCATTTTCTCCCTCAACTGGGCTTCGCTGTTAACCATGGTTTCCAACCATTGCAGATTGAGGTTTTTGATATCATCACGTGATTTTTCACGTATTTTTTTTCGAAGCTCGGGATTATTGGCTGCCTTTTCCATCTCCTTTGGGTCAGTGACTCCCATCAGATATTCATCGGCGGGGTTTTTGGTCACTTCAATTTTTTCAACCGGTTTTGATGATGCTTTTACCAAAAGCGCCCAAAGGGTTTTTGGAGACATCGTATTGAGTGAAGCCACGTTTTCGGCCATGGGGCCAAATGCGCTGCGCCAGAGTAAATGTTGGTTTTTTAAACGATTGAGAACAGCCATAATGTAAGACTAGTTTTATCTGATCAAATGAACTGATGTATGACTGATGTAAAATCTGATGGTTTAATCATAAATTTACATTAAAGAGAATTATAAAAATCAACCCGTTCTGTTTTATCAGGTATATTAAACATATTTATGCAGATAAGAGCCTTTAAATATTTATCGCCTTTAATTGTATTTGTGTTGGCCTGGCTGGCATTTACCGGCAAAGGCTGGATAACCTGGAGCCCGATGCTGTATGCCTGGGTATTGATGCCATTTGCAGAACTCTTTATCAGCCCAGATAAAAAAAACTTTAGTGCCGCGGAAGAAGAACTGGTAAAAAAAGACAGGATATATGATTACCTGCTGTACATCATTGTAGTTTTACAGTTTGCGGCATTGTATGTTTTTTTAACTTTTATGAAAGCCACTGATTTGCAGTGGTGGGAAGTGGCCGGCCGCGTTAGCAGTATGGGTTTACTCTGCGGTACATTTGGCATTAATGTGGCGCATGAACTGGGCCATCGGGTAAATAAATACGAACAGGTTTTTGCCAAGGCATTATTGCTGACATCACTATACATGCATTTTTTTATTGAGCATAATAAGGGTCATCATAAAAATGTAGCCACACCCGAAGACCCCAGCAGCGCCCGTTTAAACGAACCCGTTTTCAGTTTTTATTTTCGCACCATTATTTTTTCATACATCTCCGCCTGGAAAATTGCAAATGCTGACTTGAAGAAAAAAGGCTTGCCGGTTTTGCACTGGAAAAATGAAATGTTACAGGCACAAATCATTCAGCTTTTATTTGTTGCTGCAATTTTATACTTCTTTGGCTGGCTGATAACCTTGTATTTTTTAGCCGCTGCAATCTTCGGTTTTTTACTGTTGGAAACGGTTAATTATATTGAACACTACGGTTTACAGCGCGAACAAAAAGCAGATGGTAATTACGAGCGTACCATGCCTCATCATAGCTGGAACAGCAACCATATCCTGGGCAGGTTAATGTTGTTTGAGTTAAGCCGCCACAGTGACCATCATTACCTGGCCAGCAGAAAATACCAGATTTTACAACACCATGAAGATGCACCGCAACTGCCAACCGGTTATCCCGGTAGTATGATACTGGCATTGGTACCGCCGTTGTGGTTTTATGTAATGAATAAGAAGATCAAAGAATTGCAAAAAGAGGCATAATTCTCTGCGTCTTCTCTGCACCTCCTTTTCTCAGCGGTTAAATTATTAACGCAGAGAAAATGAGAAAAGGAGTTTACGCAGAAAATTAGTTTGTAATTTTTGCATGACCAAAATAACTGTGCAGTACAGCTGGTAATTCAATTCCGTTTTCTGTCTGATTATTTTCCAGCAGGCAGGCCACTATCCTTGGCAGCGCTAAAGATGAGCCATTGAGTGAATGTACCAATTGGCTTTTCCCATCGCTGTCTTTATATCTTATTTTCAACCGGTTGGTTTGAAAATTTTCGAAATTACTTACCGAACTTACTTCCAGCCACTTTTGTTGGGCTGCACTGTATACTTCAAAATCGTAGGTGAGGGCTGATGCAAAACTCATATCTCCGCCACAAAGCCTTAAAATACGGTAGGGCAATTCAAGAGTGTTCAATAATTTTTCAACATGGTTTACCATATCTTCCAATACGTCATAACTTGTATCGGGATGAACAATTTGCACTAACTCCACTTTATCAAACTGGTGAACCCGGTTCAGTCCTCTTACATCGGCACCAAAACTGCCGGCTTCTCTTCTAAAACAGGGCGTGTAAGCCGTCATCTTAATGGGCAAATCCGATTCTTTCACAATGTCATCGCGGTAAATATTGGTAACAGGCACTTCGGCCGTTGGAATTAAATAAAAATTATCAGCCGTTGCATGATACATCTGTCCTTCCTTATCGGGTAATTGCCCGGTTCCATAGGCCGACGCTTCATTCACCAGCAGGGGTGGTAAATATTCGGTATAACCCGCTGCTGTATTATAATCTAAAAAATACTGAATTAAGGCTCGTTGTAATTTAGCGCCCTTGCCTTTATATAAAGGGAACCCGCTTCCGGTAATTTTAACACCGGTTTCAAAATCAACCAGGTCGTATTGTTTTATCAAATCCCAATGCGGCACTGCATTTACAGGCAGTACTGGTTTTGTTCCGCCTTGCCTTACCACCTCATTCTCCTCGGGTGTTTTACCTTTTGGTACAGATGTGTGGGGAAGGTTGGGAATTAGATAAAGTATTTCCTGGATACGGGTCTCTGTTTCCAATTTGCCCGGAATAATAGCAGATTTCAAATTTGCTACTTCTATTTTCTTTTCCTCAGCAAGGTCTTTGTTTCCTTTTGCCATTAACTGGCCTATTTCTTTTGAAACCGCATTTATTTTAGAGAATATTTCTTCTTCAGTACGTTTATAATTCCTAAGATTTTCATCTAACGTTATTAGCTCATCAATTAATGCTATCTGTTTAAAATGCTTAACCGCTAATTTTTCCTTAACTAATGCCGTTTGCTGTCTGATATAACTGATCTGTAACATGTATACTTAAAAATTTTGGCAAAGATACAATTTAGATTTCTGCAAAGAAAAGAACAGCTCTGATGTTGATAAAACCGATTTTATCAGCATTAATCCGTTCAATTCATGTCATCCGTAATCTATTAATTATATTTGCAACATGCAACATGTAAAAGACGATTTACAGGTACGTTGGCTTAAACTCCGCATTCAATTAAAAGAACGCTTTGGCATAAAGCCCGATATGGATGGCATTCTTTTTTTAATTGGCATACAGGAGCTTGGAACTGGTAAGCAGGATTTCAGCAAAGAAGACAAGCAGGATCTGATGCATATTGCAGTTTGCACGGTACTTTCGCAAAGTGGTTATTATCTTTCTGAGGGACATGATGATGCAGGTTGGCCTCATTTTAAACAACTAAAACCTTTGCCGGGTTTTATAATGATTGAACAGGAAAATTTTCTAAAAGATCACATTTTATTATACTTTCAAAATCAAAACTTTATTGATTAATTATTTTTTATGAACAAAATGAAAACGCTGTTTACGCTTGCCCTGGTTTGTTTTTTTGCAGTTAATGTACATGCACAGGTTAAAAAACCAGTTGTAAAAAAAACTACTACTACTAAAACCCCCGTTAAAAAACCCACAGCAAAAACTACCCCGGTTGTAAAAAAAGAAGTTAAAATACCCGGCATCCGTGTAAAGATCACCACCGATTCGGGTGTCATCATTGTTCGCCTGTATGATAAAACCCCGCAGCACCGTGATAATTTTATCAAACTGGCCAATGAACATTTTTTCGACAGCCTTTTGTTTCACAGGGTAATGTACCAATTTATGATACAGGGTGGAGACCCTCAAAGCAAATATGCACCATCGGGTCAGCAGCTCGGTATGGGTGATGTGGGATATACCATTCCTGCGGAATTTGATACTATGTTCTATCACAAAAAGGGAGCTTTTGCCGCCGCAAGAATGCCCGATCAAGTGAACCCAACCAAAGCCAGCAGCGGTTGCCAGTTTTATATTGTACAGGGTAAAACTTGGACCGATGCAGATTTAAACAATATAGAAATGAGTAAAGGCATAAAATACTCACAAAAACAAAGAAATTCGTATAAAACAGTTGGTGGATACCCTCCCCTGGATATGGATTACACGGTATTTGGCGAAGTGGAAAAAGGCCTCGAAGTTGTAGATAAGATTGCTGTGGTACAAAAGGATTATAGTAACCGCCCTTTTGTAGATGTGCGAATGAAAATAGAAGTGATCAAATAGTTCTTCCCGATAGCCCTGCCTACCGGCAGGCAAGTATCGGTTAAAAACCTTAATTTGCATTTGATTTAGTTAACTTCAAATTACATTTAAAATGAATTTTCCCGAAAATCTTCGCTACACCAAAGACCATGAATGGGTCTCTTTATCAGGCACAACAGCAACCATTGGTATTACTGATTTTGCACAACATGAGTTGGGTGATATTGTTTATATTGATATCAGTGCAAAAGGCAAAGCTTTGGTTGCTGAAGAAGTATTTGGCTCGGTAGAAGCAGTTAAAACTGTGAGTGATCTTTTTTTACCTGTTGCAGGTACCATTACCGACATAAATCCTTTACTTGATAGCCAACCCGAACTGGTTAACAGCGACCCCTATGGCCTGGGATGGATGGTGAAAATGACTGTTACAGATGTAGCAGATTTTGAAAAACTGATGAATGCCGAAGCTTACAAAGCCACAGTAGGTTAGAAATTTAACATCCATGAATGATCAGTCTGCTCCATTAAAAGAGTCACCGGTTAAAAAGTTTATCCCAGGCATTGCCTGGTTTTTTCTTGTGCTCATACTGATTTGTTTACCAGGATCCGAAATTCCGCCAGTAGAAAGCTGGTTAAATGTTATATATTTCGACAAATGGGTTCATGTGGGTTTGTTTGCAGTACTTAGCTTTTTATTTATTTATCCGGTTACCAAATTATCGATATCACATCAGTTAAAAAAAAATACGGCAATTAAAATTGCCTTGGCTGTCTGTATATGGGGATTAACTACTGAATTTATCCAAAAATTTTTTATACCCGACCGTAGTTTTGATATGTTTGACTTTAGTGCAGATAGTTTTGGGGGTTTAACCGCCTATTGCTGGTGCAGATTTAAATATTTAAAATAAAAATGGCTATAAACAGGCCTGTTTTGTTTTTCAGCTTGAAAAATGAGCGGGTTTAGCTTACATTTGTATTATGCTGAACACCGAAAATATGGAGTACAATACTACCAGGAATTTTTTAGTCATGAGAGAATATGGCAGACATATTCAAAAAATGGTTGAATACCTGCTAACTATTGAAGACAAAGAAGAAAGACAGCGTAATGCTTTCGCTGTAATTGAATTAATGGGATTCTTAAACCCGCATTTAAAAAATGTAGAAGATTTTCGCCATAAATTATGGGATCATTTATTCCTGATCAGTGATTTTACACTTGATGTAGAAAGTCCATATCCCATACCTACACGTGAAACTTTAAAGGCCAAACCTGAGCGCTTACGTTATCCAAAAAGATACCCCCGGTTTAATCACCTGGGAAAAAATATTGAAGTGGTTATTGATAAGGCCCTCAAAGAAGAAAACCCCGAAAAGAAACAAGGCTTTGCCAATGCAGTGGCTTATTATATGAAACTTACCTACAGCAACTGGCATAAGGAACTGGTGCATGATGATAACATTCAGACTGAGTTATCAAGCATGACAAATGGTGAACTGCAATTCAATAATCGCCCGTTTGTTAAACATCAGGTTGATACACGTGATGACAGGGACGATTATGGAAAACGCAGTGCCGGTGGTTATCGTAAAAATTTTGGCGGCCGCAGCAATGCTGGTGGTGGAAGAGATAACAGAAGTGCCGGTGGAAGAGATAACAGAGGAGGCGGTAGAGATAACAGAGGCGGCAACAATGATAGCAGAGGAGGCAGTAACGATAACAGAAATAATAACCGGAATTTTAAAAAAAGGTATTAACATTTACAGCAATTAAAGTAAACCTGAGGGCTGGCAGGTATGTTAGCCTAATTTGTACATATTTACCTGATGCTTTTAAACGTCAGGTTTTTTTTATTTAGGTTTGTGGTAATGCGGTAATTGATTTAATCAGCAGATAAAAGATCACGCATGCAATCATTTGAAGTAAGGGGTGGCAACAAACTTTCAGGAGAAATAACACCACAGGGTGCAAAAAATGAAGCCCTGCAAATTATTTCGGCCGTATTATTAAGTCCTGAAAAAATAACAGTCACCAATATACCAGATATTGTGGATGTAAACCTGTTGATTGAATTACTTGGCGAAATGAAGGTAAAAATCAACAGGCCAAGTCGTGATACTTGTATTTTTGAGGCCGATGCGGTAGATATTGAATACCTGCATAGTGCAGAATACCATAAAAAAAGTGGCCAATTACGTGGCTCTGTAATGCTTGCCGGACCCCTACTTGCTCGTTTTAAAAAAGCCTATATACCTAAACCGGGTGGCGATAAGATTGGCAGAAGAAGACTGGATACGCATATAATTGGTTTTGAAAAACTGGGGGCCAGATTTTCCTATGATTCTGATGACGGTTTTTTTCATTTACAAACGACAGGTTTAAAAGGTGCCCATATTTTATTGGATGAGCCCAGCGTAACCGGTACAGCCAATATTTTAATGGCCGCCTCCATGGCAACAGGTATAACAACCATTTATAATGCTGCCTGCGAACCCTATATTCAGCAGCTTTGTAAAATGCTGAATAGTATGGGTGCTAAAATCAGTGGTATTGGAAGCAACAGGTTAACTATAACAGGTGTTGAAGCACTTGGCGGAACAACACACCGCATGTTGCCTGATATGATTGAAGTGGGATCCTTTATTGGATTAGCGGCCATGACCCAAAGTGAAATCACTATAAAAAATGCAGGTATTGAACATTTAGGTATCATACCTGAAAGATTTCAGCAACTCGGTATTGAATTAAATTTTAAAGCTGATGACATTCATATTCCTGCCCAGGAATTTTATGAGATCCAAAAGTATATGGATGGTGGCGTGTTAACCGTTTATGATCATCCCTGGCCCGGCTTTACACCCGATCTGCTGAGCATTGTTTTAGTAACGGCCATCCAGGCAAAAGGCAGTGTGCTCATTCATCAAAAAATGTTTGAAAGCCGTTTGTTTTTTGTAGATAAACTGATTGATATGGGTGCCCAGATCATTTTATGTGATCCCCACCGGGCGGTAGTTATTGGTCTGGAAAGAGAACAACAATTAAGAGGTATCACCATGAGTAGTCCTGATATCCGAGCCGGCGTAGCCTTACTTATTGCGGCATTAAGTGCACAGGGCAAAAGCATCATTCAAAATATTGAACAAATTGACCGGGGGTATCAACAAATAGATGACCGATTAAGGCATTTAGGCGCCGATATAAAACGGATTAATTAGTAGTGTTGTTATGAAAAAACTAATTTGCTTACTCCTTTTTTTTATGATGCTGAACTTTTTAAGCTCCTGCTATAATAAAACGGTTCATTTACTCACAAAAACTTGGGATTGTGTACAGGTTGATAATATCATTCCTGCAGATATAAAAATACATTCCAAAAAAGATTCAGTTGATGCCGCACAACTGATATCCATGTTAAAGTTAATAAGCTGGACCTTTAAAAAAAACAGGGCTTATGCCTGTTCAGTTAATGGCCGCATTACCGTTGCGGGCAAATATGAATTACAGGAGCAAGATAAAATCATACAGTGTACATCCGAAATTAAACATACCATAAACAACTATAAGATTACCACTTTAACCGAAAATGAATTGGTTTTAAGCGGCCGTGCTGAAAACACGAGTTTGGTATTACATTTTAAATCCCGTTAGTAAAGTAAAAATTAAATAGTTTCTTTGCAGATGAGCAGCCTCAATAAACTTATCATCATTACAGCACCTTCGGGTGCGGGCAAAACATCAATTACCAAATATCTGATGAATGCCTTTCCGCAACTGGCTTTTTCCGTTTCAGCGGCTACCCGTGCGCCAAGGGGAATAGAAAAAAACGGTGTTGATTATCACTTTATGAGTATAGCTGATTTTAAATTAAAAATCCAAAACAACGAATTTGCAGAATGGGAAATGGTGTATGATGGAAAATATTATGGCACTTTAAAATCTGAACTGGAAAGAATCTGGAAAGCAGATAAAATCCCGGTTTTAGATATTGATGTAAAAGGAGCCATACATGTACAACAGCAATATCCCGATACATCCCTCAGCCTCTTTATACAAACGCCCTCTGTGGCTGAATTAAAGAAAAGGCTGGAAATCAGGGGTACTGAAACAACTGAGTCACTGGCAGTCCGCGTTAACAAAGCCACCTATGAACTGTCCTTTAAAGACCGTTTCAATAAGCTGATCACCAATGATGATTTACAGCGTGCCTGTAGCGAAGCTGAAGCAATTGTGGCTCATTTTATCAGTCATTAAATCCGTTTAAAAACTCTTTCTTATTTTTATAGTATGGATTGGATAGCCCTTTTAGCCATTATCGCGTCATTGATGTTGATTGGTTTCTTTGCAGGTATTGAAATTGCTTTTATTTCTGCCAATAAACTGTCGATAGAATTAAACAGAAAACAAGGCACCAAAAGCGGTAAGGTTTGGGGCGCGTATGCCGACCGGCCGGCCCGCTTTATAGGCACTACCCTCGTAGGTATCAACCTCGTTTTTGTTGTTTATGGTTTGCTGGTTGTGGATATGCTTTCTCCCATATGGCTCTGGATAAAATCGAATTTGCCTGTTTCCTTTAAAGACTCAGTTGATTATATTAAACTTTTTGTGGAAACTATACTCTCTACATTAATCGTATTATTTGTAGAATTTTTATTCAAGGCTTTATTCAGAGCCCGAAACAACAGCATCCTCAGTTCAAACAGCATCAGCAGTATCGTTCAGTTTTTTTACTGGTTGTTCTCTTCTATCGGAAGTTATTTTGTAGATATTGCCGAATGGATATTGAAATACATTCTGAACGTGAAGATCAATCACAAAAAAGACATGTTTAGCAAAGTAGACCTTGAACATTTTATGCAACAGAGTAAAAATCATGAAGAAGAAAACAGTAGTGAAATAAATAAAGAATTATTTGAAAATGCGTTATCCCTGAGCGAAACAAAATTAAGAGCATGCCTCATACCCCGAAAAGAGATTGAAGGCGTAAACAGTACAACATCTATTGAAGACGTAAAAGCCAGATTCATTGAAACCCATTTGAGTAAGCTCGTTGTTTTTGATGAAAATATTGACAACATAACAGGCTATATACATCAGCTTGATCTGTTTAAACACCCTTCTACAGTTAAAGAAATCTTATTACCCATTCCCACTGTACCCGAAAGTATGAGTGCTACTGATCTGATGAGTAAATTCAGTAAAGAAAGAAAATCCATTGCCTGGGTAATCGACGAATTTGGCGGCACCGCAGGTATTGTTACCATGGAAGATTTACTGGAAGAAATTTTTGGGGAGATAAAGGACGAGTACGATACCGAAGAATTTGTTGACAAACAATTAGCCGGAAATGAATTTATTTTTAGTGGCCGGATGGAACTTGATCTGATTACCGAAAAATACAAACTGGTTTTTCCGGATGATGAAGAAACGGAAACACTCTCGGGATATATCATTAAAAATCATGAACAAATTCCCCGATTGAAAGACCATATCACGATTGGCAATTACGAAATAGATATTTTAAATGTAAGCGACACCCGGATTGAGATGGTTAAGCTGAAGGTTATAAAATAGTTTTATTGATTTTTCACTTATTTTATTTACATGATCATTGCGGTTAACACCAGGTTGAGAAAAAATGAACAGCCTGAAGGTTATGAAGATTTTATATTTCAATTGCTTCATCAGGTTACTAGTCAATATCCGCAACACCGTTTTTTATATATTTTTGATAAACCATATCCCACCAATCTGGTATTTGCTAACCATGTAACGCCCTTAATAGCCGGCCCCGAAACCAGCAACAGGCTGAGATTGCAATATTGGTTTAATTATAAAATAGCCGGTTTAATTCGTAAACACAAAGTAGATGTTTTCGTAAGTATGGAGGGCATTTGTTCGCTGCGGTCCAAAATACCGCAGTTGTTGATGATTAGTGATTGTCGTTTTCTGCAATATCCAAATCTTATAAAAAAGTCGCAGGCCGGGTTTTTTAAAAAATTCACTCCGGCTTTTTTAACCAGGTCAACAAGTATTGCGGCTGTTTCTGATTTTTCCAAATCGGTCATTGCAGATCAGTATAAAATAAATACGTCGGCCATTACCGTTATCAAACCCATAATTGATGAGCTGTTTAAACCTGTTCATGAGGCAGAGAAAGAGCTCATTAAAGAAACCTATAGTGAAGGAAAGGCCTATTTTTTATTCAGCGGTAATATTAACCTGCAAAGCAATCTGGTAAATCTGTTAAAAGCTTTCTCTTTTTTTAAAAAAAGACAGAAAAGCAATATGATGTTGTTAATTGCCGGTAATGCCGACGACTCATTTAAAAAGGAACTAAAGACCTATAAATTCAGGCATGACGTGATATTGCTGGAAAATTTGCTGACTCCTGATCTGGCAAAGATTACGGCTGCTGCTTATGCCCTGGTTTATCCTGTTTTATATGCCGATTTTGCTTTACCCCCATTGCAAGCTATGCAATGCGGTGTACCAGTTATAGCAACACAATCCGGAGCCCTGCCTTCTATTTGCGGTGAAGCGGCTTTATATATTGATAGCGCCGATTTTAAAGATATAGCCGAAAACATGATGCTCATTTTTAAAGATGAACAAAAAGCAGGAAAGCTGATACAGGCAGGCCATGCCATGCTGGAGCAAAACCAGCGGAAAAAATCAGCCGATCTATTTATGCAATCCATCTTAAAAGCAATCACCATTGAATAGCTGCATAAAAACGGTTTCGGCAGTTTGCTTGTTGTGGGTGTTATTTCTGTTAATTTTGCATCACGAATACAAAAATAATTTGAACAATAAATTATGAACCAATCTACAATAAAAATTGACGTACTACTTGACCCCAACAAAGTGCCGGAGCAAATAAACTGGGTTGCCAGCGACAGCACAGCCAATATGGTACAACAAGCCAAAGCCATGAGTGTAGCTTTTTGGGACGCCTCCGATAAAACAGCATTACGCATAGACCTTTGGACCAAGGATATGATGGTGGATGAAATGGCCGACTTTTATTACCAGATGTTGATGAGTATGGCCGATACTTTTAAACGAGCCACCCAACAACAGGAAATGAGTGATGATATGAAAAATTTTGCCAAATCTTTTTTAAACAAGTTCAGAGCCATACAGCTCAAAGAACAGAAATAAGGTGTATTGGGCGTTAGGCAATAGCTGTGCCCTGCATTATCGGAATTAGACCTTATTGCTGTTTACCCATTATTTATTACAAACTAAAAGATACAACCATGAGTTTAGAACAACAGATCATGACGGAAATGAAAGCGGCTATGAAAGCAAAGGATGAAGGGGTTCTACGGGCTTTACGTGCCATTAAAGCCGAGATCATTAAAGCCAAAACCGAGCCTGGGGCAGCCGGAGAAATTGATGAAGCCACTGAACAGAAATTTTTAATGAAGATGATGAAGCAACGCCGAGATTCGTTGGACATTTTTGAAAAGCAGGAACGGGAAGATCTGGCTGTAAAAGAAAGAGAAGAAATGGCTGTAATAGAAAAATTTTTGCCCAAACAATTAGATGCAGCAGAACTGAAAGAGATCATAATAAAAATTATCGCCGAAACCGGGGCTTCCTCTTCTGCCGATATGGGAAAGGTAATGGGCACTGCCAGCAAACAATTAGCCGGTAAAGCTGATGGTAAAGCAATCAGTAACCTGGTAAAAGAATTACTCACCACTTAATTATTCTCTACACAAGTAACGCTTCCATTGGGCAATAGTTACTTAGAGTTGCCTATGCTGATTGATTTATTTTTTGCCGTGATTATAGTCATAGCCATTATTAAAGGTTATCAGAAAGGACTGATTATAGCGATCTTTTCCATTCTTGCTTTTATTATTGGATTGGCAGCGGCATTAAAATTTTCGGCCATGGTTGCAGTCTATTTAAAAGACAGTGTAAGTGTGTCGGCTAAATGGCTGCCTTTTTTAGCATTTGCAATGGTCTTTTTTATCGTTTTATTGCTTGTAAGTGTAGGAGGGAAATTAATTGAAAAGGCTTTTCAGGTTGTGCTTTTGGGCTGGCTTAATCGGCTGGGAGGTGTTCTTTTATATATCACGCTTTACCTGATTATTTTAAGTATTTTTATTTTCTATGCCGAAAAATTGCATTTATTGCAACCTGCAGCTATTGAATCTTCACAAACTTATCATTTTATCCAGCCTTGGGGGCCTAAAGTAATGGACATGATGGGTAAGCTGATCCCTGTATTTAAAGATATGCTTAATGAGTTGAACAGCTTTTTTAATGCGATAGCAAACAAAATTCAGCATTAATTTCAACCATTATCTTATTTAACGTAATTTTAGCCCTAATCACCGGTTTCATAACTTTACAATTGAGTTAGCGGTTTTTATAAAACAATTTGTAATAACAGATGAGTTACGAAATAAAACAAGACGGGAAATTCAGATTTATTGAAGAAGGTGAAGGTGAACCGCTGATATTATTGCATGGTTTATTTGGTGCCCTCAGCAATTTTCAATTTTTAATTGAGCATTTTCGTAAATCAAATAAAGTCATTGTTCCACTTTTACCATTGCTGGAACTTGACCTGTTACACACTTCTGTAGGCGGTTTACAAAAATTTGTTCATCGCTTTATCGAGCACCGAAATTATCAGCATATTCATTTGTTGGGGAATTCTTTAGGAGGACATGTGGCACTGGTGCATATCTTAAAACAACCTGAACGTATCAAATCTCTAATTTTAACCGGCAGTTCAGGCTTATTTGAAAACGGCATGGGTGATACGTATCCCAAACGTGGCGACAAGGAATACATCCGTAAAAAAACAGCACTTACATTTTATGATCCGGCCATGGCGACCGAGGAATTGGTAAATGAGGTATTTGAAATAACCAATAACCGGATGAAAGTGATAAAAATAATTGCCCTTGCAAAAAGTGCCATACGAAATAATTTGGGAGAAGAACTGAACCAGATCAAACAGCCAGCCTGTTTAATTTGGGGTAATAATGATACGATAACACCACCATTTGTTGCCAAAGAATTTCACCGCCTGATGCCAACCAGTGAGTTACACTTTGTTGATCAATGTGGCCATGCACCCATGATGGAAGTTCCGGAAGAGTTTAACCGGTTGCTGGATGGATTTTTAACCAAGTTAAAAACCACTGCTGCAACAGTTTAAAAAAATGGTCATTCCCTGGTTACTATCACCTGTACTTTTTTTGTGCTTTATACAGGCTTAACTTAGGGGAACCCAGATACTTTTAACTATGAATTTTTCGTTATACTCATAGCTGCTACTCATTTAAACCAGTTATATGTTAACCATTGAACTTATCAATAACAATATCCCCCGACTTCAACTTACCGATTCAATAAGTAAAGCATTGCAGCTAATCAGCGACTTCAAAGTAACCCATCTGCCAGTTGTAAAAGATGATAAATTTCTTGGCCTCATCAGTGAAGATGATTTACTGGATCAGAAAGAACTTAAAATGCCCATTGAACTGATGCAGGACTTTTTTATTCGGGCAGCTGTACATGATAATGAACATTTTTTAAAAGCGGTTACCTGCAGTAATCAGCTTGACAGTACAGTAGTGCCAGTAATAAATGAGGAAAATGACCTGATGGGTGTTATCACTACAAATGACCTGTTAAAAACCATTGGCAATTTTGCAGGCACAAATGAAATAGGCGGTATAATCGTTTTGGAAATGGAACGCAGCCAGTTTGCCATTTCAGAAATAAGCCGGATTGTGGAAAGCAATGATGCCACTATTCTTCATTTAAATACAACTGTACATTCAGAAACAGGTATGCTCACAGTTACCCTGCATATCAATAAAAAAGAGATCTCAACAATTGTAGCCACATTTGAAAGATATGAATTTGATGTGATCTACTATTTTGGGAACGAAAATTTTGAGAATGAAATTCACAGCAACTACCGCCACCTGATGAATTATCTGGATATTTAATTATTAGATTTACTTTCTCTTTTATTAAAATTCCTGTTTATAAAGCAAAGCATTGATGTAATGAAACAATTTAGGAAAATAGTTTGCTGTTGTACAATGTTTTTAGTTGCCGGGTTTACGTATGCTCAAAAAATAAAAAAAGGCAATGTCAATTTAATTGACACCGCATTACTCTCACATCAGTCCACAGCTAAAGTTTGCATAAAAGAACTGGTTGTTAGCGGCACAAAAAAAACCAAGACCTATATTGTCTATCGTGAAATTCAGTTTAAAAAAGGCGATTCAATATTAATTGCTGATCTGCAAAAAGAACTAGAACAGGCCCGGATTCAGGTTTATAACAGTACCCTTTTTAATGAAGTAACATTTGAACTGGTTGCACTTGATTCGGCCAATGTAAATATTAACGTATATGTACTTGAGCGTTGGTACCTGTTCCCCGTTCCGCAATTTAAGTGGGTTGACCGTAACTTTAATGAATGGTACAAGACCTACAAAGCCAATTTTAACCGGGTAAATTACGGGATAAAATTTGTGCATTACAATCTTAGCGGTCGGCGGGATCAGTTACGTATTTATTTTATTAATGGGTATTCCAGAAATATGTCTTTCAGTTATACAGCACCATACAGTAATAAAAAACTTAGCGAAGGCTTTACCATAGGTGCCGGATATCTACAAAAAAGAGAATTGCCTATTAAAACAAATTACAATGATTCCTTATTATTTTATCCATCCGACTCAGCAACAAAAGCTAAAGCCGATTTTGTTTATAAAAGCTGGTACGTAAATGCAGGTTACACCATCCGAAGAGGCTTTTTTAAAAAACACATTTTTTCGGCCAGTTACACACATGTAAAAATCGCCGACTCCGTCATTACTAAACAGTATAACCCCAATTATTTTAAAGACCCTGTTCTTTCAAAAGGGGTTCTTGATCTTATTTATACCCTGCAATATGCCAACGTAAATAACGGCTCATACCCGTTAACAGGTAAAACTTATTTTGTTTCCATTCAAAAAAGAGGATTGGGTTTCACCGGTGGTGTAAATATGCTTCAACTGGAGGCCGGCTTAAATACATATATTGATTTGGACAAGGGCTGGTACAGCAGCTTTCAGTTAAACGGAAAAATAAAACTCCCCTTCAATCAGGCTTATGTTAATCAGCGTGGGCTTGGCTATGGCGAAAGTTATTTACGGGGCTTGGAATATTATGTCATTGATGGTGTTGCCACTGCTTTAATTAAATCAACACTTAAGAAAAAACTGATTTCTTTTTATATCCCCGTCCCTTATTTCCCCAAATTATTGACCAGGATCCCATTTACCCTATTTGCAAAAACCTATGCTGATCTTGGATATGCCTATACTCAAAAAACATTCGCTACCAATCTCAATAACCGCTTATTATATTCCGGCGGTTTTGGTATAGATATTCTTACCTTGTACGATATAAACCTGCGTTTTGAATACAGTTTTAACCAATTAAAAGAAAACGGTTTATTTTTACATAATCAATCTGGCTTTTAAATTGAAATCAAAAATTCAAATTCTCCGCCAAATGGCGGTACTGAGGCACATGAAAATAGCAATCTATAGCAGAGGTATTGAAAATAATCAACACCAGGATATCATCCATTTGCTTGATGAATTGGCATTGAGTGGGGTAGAACTCGTTTTTTTCCAGGATTTTTTTAATCAGTTTTATTCGTCTATTAGTGCCAATGCAAAATATTCCACCTTTAATGCTTCCGAAGACCTGGATCACAGTATTGATTTTATCATCAGTCTTGGTGGTGATGGTACCTTATTAGATACAGTTACACTGGTAAAAGACAGTGGCATTCCGGTGGTTGGAATAAATTATGGCCGCCTGGGATTTTTAGCCAATATTGGTAAAGAAGATCTGATCATGGCAGTTGAGGCACTCGTAAACAGAACTTATGTTTTAGATAAAAGAACACTGATACATTTGGATGCCAATATTCCTTTATTTGGCGATGCCCCCTATGCGCTCAATGAATTTACCCTGCATAAAAAAGATTCATCACCCATGATAAAAATTCACACCTATCTTAACGGTGAGTTTTTAAATACTTATTGGGCCGATGGCCTTATTGTTTCTACACCAACCGGTTCAACGGGTTATTCATTAAGCTGCAACGGGCCAGTTGTTTTTCCCGATAGTGGCAGTTTTGTAATTACGCCTGTATCTCCACATAATCTCAATATCCGTCCTATTGTAGTGCCCGATACCAATATTATTTCTTTTGAAGTTGAAGGCAGAACTGATGGTTTTTTATGTACACTGGATAGCCGCAGAGAAATCGTTACCAAAGAAATTCAATTAGCAGTAAGAAAGGAAACATTTAACTTTAACCTGATCAGGCTTAATGAAAATAATTTTTTGCAAACACTGAGAAACAAGCTGAGCTGGGGATTGGATAGCCGCAATTAATATCTTTTTCTCCACTTCAGTTCAGCAATAGCTTATTTCTTATTTTTCGAAAACACGATGATGCCCGTTAAATCAAAAAAACTCAGGTCCATTTTTATTCTTTACTGGTTTTTACTGGCTTATATTTTGGCCGCATTGATCTGGTGGTTTATTGCCCTCAACCATCAAAATCAACAAATGTCGCAATACGAAATGGAACAGCTGCATCAAACAGACATTGATTTCCAGACAAAGTTTGAAAATATTAAATCTTTAGAAAAAAGAAAAAAAGCGCAATATCTTGGTGAAGGCATTACCTTTTTTCTGTTAATCATGACCGGAGCGGTTTTCGTTTTTAGAGCTGTTAGACGTGAGTTAAAAATTAGCGAGCAACAGCAAAATTTTATGATCGCTATTACGCATGAATTAAAAACGCCCATTTCTGTTGCCAAGCTCAATCTGGAAACGATGCAGAAAAGAAAATTAGATGAGCAACAACAGCAACGGCTTTTACAAACAACATTAGAAGAAACCAACAGGCTGGATGCACTTTGCAACAATATGCTCCTGTCTTCTCAAATAGAAGCAGGTGGCTATCCATTTACCAATGAAGAAACCAATATCAGCGAATTAATCAGTAAATGTGTACAGGATTTTATAACGCGCTATCCACAGCAAATTATAGAATCCCATATTGTACGGGATATTTTTATTAACGGCGACAGGTTATTATTACAGATGCTGACAAATAACCTCATTAATAATGCCATAAAATATGGTTCAAAAAAATTACCGGTTACGGTGGTATTAACCGAACAAGATAATAAGATCACTTTTCAGGTTAAAGATCTGGGTATGGGCATTGCCGCTTCTGAAAAAGCCAAAATATTCAATAAGTTTTACCGGGTAGGTAATGCCGCTACCAAAACAGCAAAAGGAACGGGCCTGGGTCTTTATCTGTGTAAGAATATTGCCAAGCAACACCATGCAAACATATCTGTGACCGATAATAGCCCGACAGGCGCTATTTTTACAGTTATTCTTAATTCATCTATTGAAA
>CANKNL010000003.1 GCA_947483345.1 Chitinophagaceae bacterium
GAAACAACCTGGACAATTGCCCCTTTAAATGACACTACAATCACTTTACCTGGCCTTTCTTCCATCACCTTTTACGATTATGCCGTAGAAGCAGTTGGTACTGTAGGCCGCTCAGGTTACAGTGCTACACAAGCTTTTACAACCCTGGGGGCACCATTGCCTATTAATGGCGTTGATATTACGGCCAAGCGACAGGGCTCAAATGTATTAGTAAGCTGGAGTACACAATCGGAACAAAACAGTGCCCGCTTTGATGTGGAGCGGAGTATTGATGGTATTAATTTTACGAGGGTAGGACAGTTGACCGCAGCAGGATATAGTGCCAGCCTGCGTAATTACCTGTTTACTGATGGTACTGCTGCCAAGACGATGTTGTTTTACCGTTTAAAGATGATCGATGCCAATGGCAGTTATAAACTGAGTGCCGTAAGGGTTGTAGCCAAGGCTGATACTGATTTGCAGGAATTTCTGTTGTATCCTAACCCGGCCATATCCTATGTTAATATTGCTTTAACCAATGCTGCAGCAAAAGATATGCAGGTGCAGATAATCAATCAATTGGGACAGCTGGTAAAAACAACCGGTATCAGTAAAGGCACGCAGTTAATAAAGCTTGATATCAGTATGTTGCCTAAAGGCATATATGCTGTTACGCTTAGGGGGAATGAGGTGGTAGAGGTAAAAAAATTAATTGTGAGATAAATTATAACAAGGTTAAGTTTGAAGATGAGTTATATGGCCGGTGCTTGCACCGGCCATTCATTTGATTTTACATTAGGGCTGCTGCAACAGATTAACAGCATGCCAGTTTAGATTCGATGAGTCATGCAGGAAAAATGCAACATTAAAAAAAAGGGAAGGGAAGTTATTGTCTGCACCTGAGCCTTGACTATTTCCCGAGCAGTTGCTGCTTTTTCATTTCGTATTCCACTTTATTTATTACCCCCGACACAAATAATTTAAAAAGTGTATTGAGTTCCTTATGAAGTATGACCCTGCTGCTGTTTCTGAATTCCGCTGGTACAATCAGTTCCGTTGGTAAGTCGGGTGCGTTTTCAATGGCCATGTCAAAAATGAGGTGTAATTCAATTGATCCCTTTGAGCTGTCTTTAAAAATGATAGTACCAATGATGTCTACATGACCAAAATCAAGTGGCGATAAGTTAACGTTCTTTAATTCTTTAACAATAATTGAATGGTTGATAATTGAAGCAGCCGGAATACCATTCTTAATGCTGATATACCTGAACTTTCCTTTCGGCCCTGTGCCTTTTCCAAATTGTAAGGTTTGGCCTCTGTATATTTTATAGCCACAGGTTGTGTACAGGGTATCATCTTTGTAAGTTGGCTTTGGGTCCTGTGCCATTAAGAGTAATGGGCTAAACAGAAGTGTAAATAATATTTTTATCATGAAACACAGGTTGATTGCTATGTAGAAACAGGTGCTTATTGTTCATCCAGTTTCTTTTTCATTTCCTTATAAGTTGATTTATTGATCACTTTATCCTGGTAAATATTATACAAAAACAGTTTCTCTCTTTCAATGTCACGCTCATATTTATTCCTATACTCATCAGGCAATTTTATTTCACTTGGCAAAACGGGCGAATTTTCTATGGCACGGTCAAATGCCATTTGTAAAATGATGTAATCTCTGGTCCCCTCTTTTCTTATCAGGTAGCCGTCAAAAACGATATAGCCATTATTGAGACCGGAGATCCAAAATTTCCTGAATTCTTTAACGATGACTGTGCAGTTGGTTAAGGAGGTGGAAAGGATGCCGTTTTTAACCGATACAAATTTGAATCTGCCATAGCGTTCCATTCCATTTGCAAATGCCAGAGTTTGCCCTCTGAAGATCTTAAACCCGCTTAAAGTGTAGAGGGTGTCATTTTCAAATTTAGGCTTCAATTCTTGTGCCATAGAAAACAACGGACAGAGCAGAAGTATAATTAATAATTGTTTCAAGATTAAAAATTAATAGTTTGTGATATTGTAAAGTTTAATTCATTTCCTCTTTCCACTTTTCCCTGTCATCCGGACTAAATTTCCATGGGGCAAAATTATTTTCAATATTGCTGAACATGGTATTCCATTCCTGCGGGGCATTACTGTCTTCCATAATAAGGGAGCGGCGCAGTTCTAAAATAATAGCGAGGGGTGAGATGGAAACCGGGCACTCCTGAACACAGGCATTGCAGGTAGTGCAGGCACGGAGTTCTTCAATAGTTATATGTGAGAATAAATTTTTACCATCGTCTTTAAATTCTTTGTGCGTATTGATGTTCTTACCCACGGCTTCCAGGCGGTCGCGGGTGTCCATCATAATTTTACGCGGACTCAATAATTTACCGGTTTGGTTTGCCGGGCAGGCGGTTGAGCAACGGCCACACTCAGTACAACTGTAGGCATCCAGTAAATTTTTCCAGCTCAGGTCAAATATATCTTTGGCGCCAAATTTTATGGGGGTATCTCCAGCTGACGCGGGAGCCAATTCGGGTTGCATCATGTATTTAACTTCGTTCTGTACAGTTTGCATATTGTCCATCTTGCCATCAACCTCAAGCCTGGCATAATAGGCATTGGGGAAAGCCAGTAAAATATGCAGGTGCTTGCTATAAGGGAGGTAATTTAAAAAAGCCAGAATACCAATGATGTGCATCCACCAGCAACTTCTTTCCAAAACAATTAAAGTAGATTGGGAAAATCCACTAAACAAGGGGGCAATGATGCCGGAGAAAATAAAATTGCCGGTATCGTGGTAATGTTCGGCGCCCTGCAATTGTAAAGCCCGGTCGGTACTGTTCATGGTAATGAACAGTGTCATTAAAATAATTTCGGTAAATAAAATATAGTTGGCATCGCTGCGTGGCCAGCCATTGAGGTCCTTGCTGATAAAACGGTTTAATCTGATGACGTTTCTTCTGATTAAAAAGATAACACAAACTACCAACACGCTTAAGGCCAGTATTTCGAAAAAGTTGATCAGGAATGTATATAAAACGCCAATATAAGGAAGGAACAAGCGGTGGGTACCCAGCATGCCGTCAAGAACAATTTCCAGTACTTCTACATTAACGATGATGAAGCCTGCATAAATAATAAAATGCATGATGGCCACCGGAAAGTTGCGAAACATTTTCTTTTGTCCAAAGGCAAGCAGGATCAGGTTTTTCCAGCGCTTTGAGGGGTTGTCGCTGAGGTCTTCGGCTTTACCTAAAAAAATATTACGGCGAATGATACCCACATTTTTGGCAAAGAGCCAGATGGCAAATGCGGCGAGGGCTATAAAAAGGATTTGTTGTATGATCTGCATAGTAGAAATTGTGATGCTAAGGTAAATAATAACCACAGATTTGCACAGATTGGTTTTCAGTTATCAATACAGCAAATCAGTTAAAATTTGCGAATTAAACTGTGTAAATAGGTGGTTAACGCTTAAATTCGTGGTATCATGGATCAAAAAAAACAAATACTCTCTGCAGAAGTGGCTAATAAAAAACTGCATCGTATGGCCTTGCAGGTAGTAGAAGAAAACTATAATGAGGCGCAACTGATACTTATTGGCATTAAGGCACATGGTACAGTCATTGCAGAAAAAATCAGTCACTACATAAAAGATAATTTTACAGGCGATGTGATGGTGCTGGAACTAAGCATGGATAAAAAACATCCATCTGTTATTACATTAAGTGCCGAACTCGATTTTAATGATAAGACCATTGTGTTGATTGATGATGTAGCCAACACTGGCCGTACCATGTTATATGCGCTTAAACCCTTACTGGAGCAGTTTCCTAAAAAGATACAAACACTGGCATTGGTGGAAAGAACGCACAAGAGTTTTCCGGTTGATGTGGACTATGTAGGTCTCTCGGTTTCAACAACAACCGACGAGCATATTGTTGTGGAAGTAGAGTATGGAGAAGTAACTGGTGCCTGGATAGACTGACGCCAAATATCACCCTAAGTCGAATGGGCCGAACTCAAATTTTTTTTGTGCATTTTTTTTGCAGCAAAAGTTCTAAAAGGCAATTGCTTTTATTTTAAAACTACCGTTTGCATATTCCAGTGCAGGCATCGGAATTTTTACAATATTGAGTAAACGAAAAGCCAGTTTCAAACCTTTTTTGTTGGTTTTTATTTTACTCAGATCTATATCGGGTGATAAATACCATTGGCGGTAACGCTTGATATCTGTTCGGTTAAAATTAATATGTCCGGCCTCATCTTTCCCAATATTGTCCTGCGCACCAAACATGCCTTCGGCCCCGGAACCAACGGCTATATTCAGCCATTTGGGCCATTTGCTTTCCGGAAAAAATGAACGAACATTTGTACTGAGCCAATAGGTTTGGCCATTGTAATCTTTTAAAAAACGTTCGGCAGTACTGTTGCCAAAAATCTTATCGCTTCGCTGATTAAGCGTTGGGTCGTTATAAAATTTACGATGAAAAGAAAATTTGAACTGGATGCGTTGTTCATCCCAGGCCAGTTCCTGTGCAATGAGCATACCACTGCCGATAAAGTTGGCTCCAATATCGCCCCAACTCCAGCCCCATTGCGAACTGAAGCCATCCAGTACCTCAATAACCGTATGGTATACCGGGCCACTGAGTCCGCCATACCAGATCCGTTTTTTTCGGGAGATGCCCGTCCAGCGCCATAACTCCATACTGGCCAGGCTTTCGGCATATACGCCATAGGCATGGCCAATTTTATCCATGCCTTTCCATTCGGCCATGTCATTAAAAACATGAAAATTACTTTGTGGATAATTTTTGTACCAGGTAGAGTAAAGTGCAACCATGGCTGCACCATAGCCAAGGAGGTTTGTGGCGGCTACAATCTTTACTCTTTTGTTAATTTGTTTATTATTGAGTTCGATAATTGGTTTATCGATTCTGAGGTTATGAGATTTTTGAATAAAACGAATTGAATCACCAGCGTTGTCTTTAAAAACGCCAGGCGTAAATTTAAGAGTTGAATCCTGTGCAAATGATGATGCACATAGAATGAAGCTGATAAAAAAGCTAACTAAAAATGATTTAAGTACAAATGTTGGGTTCATAAAAAACAAAAATAAGCATAACAGGCTTTTTGTGGAGTTCTGTATAAGATTTAAAAATAAGTTAATTGGAAAGAATTAAAATTTAGGCGCTACAGCAACCGGCATCTTTTTGCCGTATATCAGCGTATTAATTTGGTCCTTTATAATGTCCTTGGTTATATCACTGATTATTTGTCCCCCAAAAGTTTTACTGTTTCTTCTTTTCCATTCCCTGTCTCTGGCTTCTATTTGAGTAGCATCTAAAGGAAAATTCGGCCAGTACATCAATTCATGTTTTGAGGGTTTTATATATTCGAAAAGTTGTTGGTATTGATGTAAAGACCGTTTATCATTAAAGCGAAGCAAGGGGTTTAAGTTAAACTTAGTACTATCGTTATTTAAATGAATTTGCTGAGCAGTCGTGCTAATGGCAGAGCCGATTAGTAAAGTAACAATGACTATTGCGCTGTGTTTTAGATAGAACAAATATTTGCAGCAACTAAAAAGCATAAAACAAATCTACTTATTTTGCTTAATGATGTGTGAATAATTTATTTTTGATATCACAATTCACAAATTATGAATAATGCTACACAACTAAAGATTGATAAATGGCTCAGTGGTAATTATGATCAGGCTGTAAAAGATGAGATCAGCCAATTGCAAAAAACGGATCCGGCCGGCTTAGAAGATGCGTTTTATAAAAATCTGGAATTTGGTACCGGCGGTTTGCGCGGTATAATGGGCATCGGTACCAACCGCATGAATAAATATACTGTGGGCATGGCAACGCAGGGTTATGCTAATTATTTAAAGCAGTGCTTTGCTGGTGAAATTAGCGTTGCCATCGCATACGATTGCCGTAACAACAGTCAGTTTTTTGCAGAGATAACGGCCAATGTGTTTGCCGCCAATGGTATTAAAGTCTATCTATTTGAAGCCCTTCGGCCTACACCGGAACTGAGTTATACCATTCGTAAAAAGGGTTGTAAGGGTGGTGTAGTGTGTACCGCATCGCATAACCCCAAAGAATACAATGGTTATAAAGCCTATTGGGATGATGGTGCACAGATGGTGCCGCCACATGATAAGAATGTAATTACCGAAGTGGAAAAAATTGCTTCAGTGGATGATGTAAAATGGACCGGTGGCGAAGCCCATATTACATGGATTGGTGAAGCCATGGATGCTGATTACCTGAATATGGTAAAGGGTTTGAGTGTTTACCCCGATATCTGTGCCGCACAGGCTGATCTGAAAATTGTATACACCCCCATTCATGGAACCGGTATTGTGTTAGTGCCAAAAGCCCTGCAACAAATTGGTTTTAATAATGTGCATATTGTGGAAGAGCAAAGCATACCCGATGGTAATTTCTCTACAGTCATTTATCCCAATCCCGAAGAAACAGAAGCCATGAGCATGGGACTTAAAAAAGCAGACGCATTGGATGCTGATATTTTGCTGGGCACCGATCCGGATGCAGACCGTGTAGCTATCGGCGTAAAAAATAAAAAAGGCGAATGGGTTTTACTTAATGGCAACCAAACGGCTGTACTGGCATTTAACTATATGATTGAGGCCCGCAAAGCAAAAGGCATTGCACAACCCAATGACATGGTGATCAAAACCATTGTTACCACCGGTATGATTGATGTGATAGCCAAAGCCAATGGGGTAGCCAGTTACAATGTACTAACCGGTTTTAAGTGGATCGCGAGGCTCATCAAAGAAAAAGAAGGAAAAGAAAATTACATCATCGGGGGCGAAGAAAGTTTTGGCCTGATGATTGGTGATCAGATACGTGATAAAGATGCCATCAGTGCCGTGGCATTAAGTTGCGAAATGGCGGCTTATGAAAAAAATAAGGGCCGCACCTTGTTTGATAAACTCGTTGACCTGTGTTTACAATATGGTTTTTACAAAGAGAGCCTGGTGAGTGTAACTAAAAAAGGAATGAATGGTGCTAAAGAAATTGCTGACATGATGGAAGGGTATCGAAGTAACCCACCGCTTAACATTGATGGTGGAGCCGTTAAAGAATTGTTGGATTATGAACTGCAGGTTGGTAAGAATTTACTGACAGGTGCAAGCTGGACAATTCATTTACCAAAAAGCAATGTGCTACAGTTTGTTTTGGCCGATGGAACAAAAATTTCGGCCAGGCCCAGTGGTACCGAGCCTAAAATAAAATTTTATTTTAGTGTAAATGCAAAACTATCTGATGCGGCTTCCTTTGATACAACAGAAAAAATGCTGGATGAAAAGATAGGAAGGATAATAACAGAAATGGGGTTAAAGTAAAACAAGTTTTTTTTATCTTACGTTAAATGATTGTATAAAGTTGATTCCGATTATCATTCTAAAAAAAAATACTCTGCCAAGTCTGCCGTTTTGGGAAGATTTAGAGGACTTATGAGAAATTACGAAGACAGTTACCAGCATAAAGGACTCCGCAAAAAACTTATCGATTTATTGAGGGAGAAAGGTATCAGCGATGACCATGTATTGCAGGCCATGAATAATATTCCGCGGCATTATTTTCTGGATAGTGCCTTTGATAAGATCGCTTATGAAGACCGGGCCTTTCCCATCAGCGAAGGTCAAACCATTTCTCAACCTTATACCGTGGCTTACCAAACGCAGTTGCTGCAATTAAAACCCAATGAAAAAATTTTAGAAATTGGCACCGGCAGCATTTACCAGGCAACGGTTTTAGCCGAAATGGGTACCAAAGTATTTACCATTGAGCGGCAGAAAAAATTATTTGATAAAACTAAACTGTATATTTTTAAAAGCCGTTACCCCAACCTTAAATTTTTTTATGGGGATGGGTTTGAAGGCCTGCCTACTTATGCGCCGTTTGATAAAATACTGATCACCGCAGCAGCACCTTTTGTGCCGCCTAAATTAATTGAACAGTTAAAGGCAGGGGGTAAAATGGTGATACCGCTTGATGAAGAAAACCACCAGCGTATGTTACGCCTTACCAAAAACGCAGATGGTACAACCAGCGAAGAAGCCTTTGAAAACTTTAGTTTTGTACCAATGCTCACAGGAAGGAAGGGCTAGTAAAAATTGTAGATTGTAAATGGCCGATTGTAGATTTACCGGGTGTATGCTGTTGCAGAATCAACTTTAAACCCTTAAACTTTAAACTTTTAAACTGTTAATCCCTTGCGTTTCTTTTCAAAAATAACCGTTTTGTGTAATGCCTGCTTTTTGGTGGCCGTTGTATTCTGGTATATTGAATTTCATAATAAAAAGCAGGGCAGTTCCAACCAGGTGATACAACTACCATGGATAGAGGGCACTTTTGTAATACTGGGTTACAGTGCTATAATAATAAATACCCTTTTCTTACTGCTCGCTTTTATTTTTTTTTCTTTTAAGGCAGATATTAAAATCCCCCGCTGGATAATGATCTTTAACATCATTATTTTTTGCTGTCAGGTTTATTTTCATTTCATTTTAAAATAATCAGTATGATACACAGCATACTTAAGGATAAAGGCACCAAACTATTTATTTTACTGGCCGGTATTTTTATTACCAGTGCCCTGCTTGCAGAGGTGATTGGTGTAAAAATATTTTCGCTGGAAGATACAGTAGGGGTGCCCCGCGCCAATATCAACCTGTTTGGCAGTCCGTTTAGTTTTCACTTAACAGCCGGGGTTTTATTATGGCCGGTCGTTTTTATTATGACAGATATCATTAATGAATATTATGGAACCCGGGGTGTAAAATTTTTATCCTATCTCAGCATCGGTTTAATTGGCTATGCTTTTCTTATTTTAAACGGTGCCATCCATCTTTCACCTTCCGAATATTTTGATGTTGGCCATGGTATCGATAAACCCGATAATGCTTTTCGGGGTATTTTTGGCCAGGGCATGTGGATCATTATTGGCTCCATGGTTGCTTTTTTGGTAGGGCAGGTGCTGGATGTTATGATCTTTCATCGAATTAAAAAAATAACCGGTGAAAAAAATATCTGGTTAAGGGCCACAGGCTCTACGCTGGTATCGCAATTGGTTGACAGTTTTGTTGTACTATTTATTGCTTTTTATGTTGGTAAGCGCATTCAAACCGGGCAGGGCGAGCCCTGGAGCCTGCACCAGGTATTGGTAACCGGCACCGGTAATTATATTTACAAATTTGCTGTGGCTATCATATTAACGCCGGTTATTTACTTGGTACATGGATGGATAGAAAAATATGTAGGTAAAAGCCTGGCATCTGATATGAAAAAATCGGCCATGGAGGCAGTGTAGTATTAATTTTTTAGTACTGTAATAAATTGACTGTTTTATACTTAGTTATCATAGTTTTAAAAAGTTGATTTTTAAGACTATTTAACTACCGGTAGTTTAAGGCTATAAAGGAAAGCTGGTTTTGCTGTTTCCATTTTAAATAAGTAATTTACCAGATTGTTTATATCAAATATTAAAAATTGCAGCTAAAAAATACTGACTTTCATAAAATCGGGTTAAAATATTATTTTCTGTTTATATTATTATTAGCAGGTAAATTTATGTTTGCCCAATGTCCGCCGAATATTGATTTTGAACTTGGCACTTTTAATAACTGGCAATGCTGGTGGCAAAGTGGCTATACTGGAGGTACACCTAATCCATTACTGACTGCTCCAATAGCCGGAAGGCATGATATGTTTACGAATCCTAGTGGTTTAAGAGACTTATATGGTAATTTTTCTAAAAACTGTCCAAATGGCAGTGGGCATTCTATCAAAATTGGAAATGAAATTACTGGCCAAACAGTTGATAAGGTTTCTTACACATTTACCATTCCAGCCGGGCAAAATACCTTTAATTTAATTTATCATTATGCATTGGTTTTAAATGATGCCGGCCACCCGGCAAATCAACAACCAAGGATGATTATTTCTGCAATTAATGTTACTGATAATACCCCATTACCTTGCCCGTTGCCACCAATTGTAGTAAATGGAAGTTTGCCCGGCTTCTTTGACTCTCCGGTAAGGGCCCCAAATGGTAGTTTAGTTAGATGTAAGAATTGGGCAGCCGCTTCAATGAAATTGGATAACCTTGCCGGTAAAATTATAGAGGTTTCCTTTACTGTTACAGGTTGTGGATTAACAAATGGAAGTCATTTTGGGTATGCCTATTTAGATTTAAATTCGGAGTGTAGTAGCTCTTTTATTGGTGCAACATATTGTCCGGATGATGCCTTCATCAATGTGACTGCTCCTTATGGTTACGAAACCTATAAATGGTGGAATATAGTGGACCCAACTATTATTTTAGCAACAACGCAGGTTATCAATTTTACACCTCCACCACCATCGGGTACAACCTTGCAAGTGGCTGTTACACCCTATGCCGGCTATGGCTGTAATGATACACTAACTGCTGTATTATTGGATACATTAACAGTACTGGCTCAGGCAGGTCCCGATCGGTTATCCTGTCAAAATGCGCCTGTACAACTTGGAGTAAATCCAAGACAGGGGTTTATTTATTCGTGGAGCCCGGTTACAAACTTAAGCAATCCAGCCATATCAAATCCTATCGCTACACCATCAGTAACCACTCAATATGTACTTACTGCAACCAATGCGGGCGGAGGCTGTTTATCCACAGATACCGTAGTTGTTAATGCCGCTGTATTAGATTCAACCTTGCAAATTACCGGACCTACTTCAGGTTGTATTGTTGGTTCGCAACCAACCACTTTAAAAGTACTTCCGGCAGATAGTATTCAATGGTATTTTAATGCCATAGCCATTCCGGGTGCAAATCAAACCCAATACAATGTGTTACAAAGCGGCACTTATTATGCTACCGTTTTTAGTTTTGCAGGTTGTAATTTAAGTACATCTGCTGTTTTTATTGATGTTAATCCAGCCCCTGTTGTTGGATTTAATATAAATACAGTAACCCAATGTTTAGCTAACAATCAATTTATTTATACCAATACCAGTACAGTTATAACAGGTACATTACTCTTTAACTGGGATTTGGGAGATGGGACAACTGCCACCACAATTAATATTAATCACAGCTATGCATTACCGGGAGTATATAATGTTAAATTAATAGTAACCACTGATAAGGGCTGTAAAGATAGCACGCTGTTTACAGTTACAGTATTCGACAGTCCGGTTGCAGATTTTACGGTTAATACAAATGAGCAATGTATAAAAAACAATCAATTTGTTTTCACTAACAGAAGTGTTTTAACTGTAGGTACATTACAATACAGATGGACTATGGGTGATGGCAATATAATGACTACAAGGGATGTTACACATACTTATTTAATACCCGGTGCTTATACGGTAAAGCTTTTACTAACATCTGATAAAGGATGTGCCGACAGTATCTCTTTTTCTGTAACAGTAAACCCCAACCCGGTTCCAGGGTTTACGAGTAATAATGCACAACAGTGTTTTACAAACAATGTTTTCAATTTAACCAACACAACAACCTTATCATCAGGTACACTACAATATTTATGGAACCTGGGCGACGGCTCATCTGCCACAACAAGAGATGTTACACATAGTTACCTGCAACCGGGCGATTATACCATTAAAATGATTGCGACTTCTGCTAAAGGTTGCGCCGACAGTAGTTCTTCTGATGTGAAGGTTTTTAAATATCCACTTGCCGATTTTTATGTTGAACCTATTTGTGTAAACCTGCGTTTACCATTGGTTAATAAAACAATTAATAACACCAATGCCGTATTAAATTATTTATGGGATTTTGGAAACGGTCAAACGTCAACCATGATAAACCCGGTATACAGTTATCCGGCACCCGGTACTTACACCATTAACTTATCGGTATATACAACCCAATGTTTACAAACCATATCTGTAAAAAAACTGGATGTTGTTATTGAGGCGCCAATGCCTGGTATCAGGTATGTCGATAAAGTAGCGGTGATGAATTTCCCCGAAAAACTCGAGGCCAGAGACATTGGTAACCAGGTTTTATGGTCACCGGCAATCAGTTTAGATTTCCCAAAAAGTTATAAACCCAGCTTTAAAGGGCTTGATCCGCAGTTGTACAGTATCACGCTTAAAACATTAACCGGTTGTGTAACCGTAGATACCCAATATGTAAAGACCCGTAAAAAAATAGAGATCTATGTCCCCACTTCGTTTACGCCCAATGGTGATGGACTTAACGATTACCTGAGGCCTGTATTAATGAGTTTTAAATCGGTAAACTATTTTAGGGTGTTTAACCGTTGGGGTAAACTATTATTTCAAATGCAAAATGACCTGCCGGGATGGGATGGCAGGGTTAATGGGCAACGGCAGGAAATGCAAACAGTTGTGTGGATGATTGAAGCCATTGATGTGGATGGGGTAATGCATAAAAAGCAGGGAACATCTATTTTAATGCGTTAGATCTTTATCTTTTTAAATTTTAAATACTAAAAAAGCATGGCCCACACCGGTCATGCTTTTTTAGTAATAAGAAAGTATTATTAATTTTTGGATAAGCCACAATTACATCAGCCATCTTCTCATGGAAGCACTTGACTTTTGCCTTTTTTGAACATTCCAAAGATCCCTATGACCAAATGTTTGGTTGTTGTTATCCATTTTTACATCTTGTGCAAGGGTTTCTTTTGTATCCGTTAACAGTTCTTTCTGGCCTTTTTTACTAAGTGTTGTGCCTACACCCATTGAGTCACTTTTCATATTTCTGATTTTTTATGCATTTAAATTAATTTCTCAAAAAAGTCAGACGCAAAGGCCTGGCCCGGAGTTTTTAGGGCAAACAGGAGGTTTAAAAAACCATCATCAGTTGCGGTCGTTTTAATTTGCGCCGCAAAGTTACTTTACAAACGGCTTATGGCAATTAATTATTGCTATTTATTGACTAATAAATTGTTAAAAAATGACAGTGGTGCATTAGTATAAATTGATGACACTAATAGGATTAACTCGAGCCTTACCTGGCTCTCAATCAGTTCTAAAAAAAATAAATATACCTTTGCGATCTATCAGCCGGGTTATCGTTCTCTGTCCCGATAGTATCGGGATCGGGGAAAGGAAAGTCCGGACAGCAAAGAGCAATACACCGGTTAACAGCCGGCTCCTCCTTGTGAGGAAGAGAAAGGGCCACAGAAAATTACCGCTCCTCTCTTGACATATTTCAGTAAGACTTTCACAAACTGAGTCTTACAGTGTATGACAAGAGAGGAGTAAGGTTGAAAACGTGAGGTAAGAGCTCACGGGTTTTTGCAGTAATGCTTAAATTGGGTAAACCTTGTATGCTGTAATGCCACATATACCGGCGCTTGAGGGCGGCTCGTTCGATGCCGAAGGGTAGGCAGCAAGATTGTAACAGTAATGTTGCAGCCAGATAAATGATAACCTTCCCCCGTTAAATCTGGGGAAACAGAATCCGGCTTACAGGCTGATAGATTTTTAAAATAGTTGGGGCTCACCTTTGGTGAGCCCCAACTATTTTGTACCGTCATTCAACATCGGGAGAAATCTATTTTATCACTTTTAAAACTCTCTGTTCTAGCCCTTCTGAAAATCTGCTCATAAAATTGAATTTATTTCGGGGCCTATCAATGTAAATCACTTAACGCCTTCTGTAAACATGGCTTTATACAGATCAATTTTTTGGGGACAGCTACTTTTTTCTTTGGGTTTTAAAACTAAAAGCTGTAGCAAAAAACAGAAATAGTTTATAGGATGTAAAAATAATTTTTAAATGATGAGTGGTTGCAGTAAGATGTTTATTTACATTAAATCCAATACCGTTAAGCCGCATTTTTTCATGCTTAATGGCTTGGCTCTATGTCAATAAATTCTTTAAAGATATCAGATTTTATTTTTGGCCAGTCTGCTTTAATAAAACTAAAATACATGGTATCTCTAACCAGTCCATCATCATTGATCATGTGGTTACGAAAAACACCTTCTTGTATTGCTCCTATCTTGCGCATAGCACCCTGAGATTTAAAATTGAGGGTGCCGGTTTTTAATTCTATCCGGTTAAGGCCAAGTGTTTCAAATCCAAAACATAACAATAAAAATTTGCAGGCTTTGTTGATGCCACTGCGCTGTAATGCAGGGTGGTACCAGGTCCAGCCAATTTCAACCCGTTTATTCGGAAAAGATATATTACCATAACGGGTGCAACCTGCATACTGGTTATGTAATTTATCAAAAATGGCGAAGGGGTAGGAGCTGCCTGCTTTTTTTTCGGAAAGGGCGGTATCAAAATAGCGTTTAAAATCGGCTTCAGATTTTATTTTGGCCCCGGTAAATTCCCACAATTCGGTATGCATGGCAATGGGCAGTAATAATTCAAAATGTTTTTCGGTAAGGGGTTCAAGCAGGGCACGGTCGTTTTCCAGTAACAGATCCTGGTCAAAAAAAATAGTCATAGTCAGTTTATAATTTTGTTTTTAAAAGCGTTGCAACATGTTTATCTATTGGCAAAGAAACAACGGTGTCCGAAAAATCATCCCAATCAATAAGCCTAAAAGTTTCTGTTTCTCCGGTGTCATTATATACCTTCAGCTGATGTTCATCAAAATCGAATGGTCTGGTTCGTAATGGTACATGTATGGGCTCCAATGCCTGTACAAAATAATAAATTGAGATGATTTGATGCGATTTATTAAAAGCGCTTTGCTGGTAAAAATCGGTGGTGTAAAGATGATCTGTAACGGCTACTTTCAAATTCATTTCTTCCATAAACTCCCGTTGCAGACAATCGCGGGTGCCTTCGCCTAACTCCAGGCCTCCTCCCGGGAATTTAGTAATATAGGCACCACGTATAAATTCATCACTTACTAAAACCTGGTTGTTCTCATTCAGTAAAATGCCATAAACCCTGATGTTGAATGTGCTGATCATTTGTAATTTATTTTTTTAAGTAGTGCCAGAACATAAAGCCCGGGATGTGCTGTTTTGTGTTTAGGCAAACCATCGCATGATAAGACGGCTTTTAAATTTATATAATAGTTGTCATTTAGGTTAGCATTGTAGTTTGGGGTTCGGTTTTTTGTATCCACAAACAACCGTATTTAAAATTCAGGTAATGAATAGGGAAGGGTATTGGTTTTGGTCAAATGTCTATTGTGCCTTTAAAAACCAGTTCTGCCGGGCCACAGAGCCAGATATCTTCAAAATGTTCGTCATCAATTTTAGTATATTCAACACTTAAATTACCGCCAGCTGTTTTTACTTCCACCCGGTTAAAGCCATTTGCATTGTGTGCATTCATCAGGGCAGAGGCTGTAACTCCGGTTCCGCAACTCAGGGTTTCATCTTCTACACCGCGTTCGTAAGTTCTAACAAAAATGGCATCGTCATCAGTTGTTTCTACAAAATTTACATTGATACCAGTATCCTTAAATGGTTTGCTGTAACGGATATCACGTCCTGTTTCCAACACATCAATATTTTTTACATTGTTGGCAAATTTTACAAAATGCGGTGAGCCGGTATTCAATATCGCATAGCCCGAATGGTATTCCACTGTATTCACATCCTGCATTTTTAAACGAACAATATGGTGCATATCTATATCAGCTTCATGTACACCATCAATGGCCATAAACCTGTAGGTGACTTTATGCATGCCCTGGTGCTGTGCAAATTTAACCAGGCAACGGCCCCCATTGCCACACATTGTACTTGGGTTACCATCTGCATTGAAGTAGATCATTTCAAAGTCTAATTCGGGGTGATTGTTTAATAACATCAGTCCATCTGCACCTATTCCAAACCGGCGGTTGCAAATTTGTTTTACCTGAACGGTGGTGAGGGTATCATAGGTATGATCCCTGTTATCCAGTATCACGAAATCGTTTCCGGTGCCCTGGTATTTATAAAATTCTATGGTCATTTTAAATACTTGATGTTGATATTACCTCTAATGATTGCTTGATCAGATTTTCAACGGCCAGTACCCCGTCTTTTGAAAATGTTTTACTGATGCGGTTGGCAACGATGGCACTTAAACTCAGGCAATGATGTTTTAAGGCATTGCCTAAGCCATAAATGGCCGATGTTTCCATCTCAAAGTTAGTTATTCGGTAATTGCCAAATGTAAAACTGGTTAAATTGTCAATTAACATCGGATAACCCAATCCCAAGCGCAGTATACGACCCTGCGGGCCATAAAATCCAGGACAGGTAACGGTAATACCCTGGTGATAATTTTGTGTAAAATGCTTGATTAACCGGCCACTGGCCATATTAATATAAGGCGAAATTTTTCCTGAATTTAATTGTGTGTGTGTATTAAATGCCTGAATGATCTGTTTTTCTTCTTCATTATTTTCTTCCCTGTAAAAATGCATCAGGTTATCTAAACCAAGTCCGTGCGAACTGGCCACAAAGCTATCAACAGGGATATCTTTTTGCAGGGAACCAGATGTGCCAAATCGAATGATATTTAAACTGGTCAGCGTTTCTTTGATCTCACGGGTTTCAAAATCAATATTAACCAACGCATCCAGTTCATTTAATACAATATCAATATTATCGGGTCCAATGCCGGTACTTACACAACTGATTCGTTTATGGCCCAAGTAGCCGGTATGGGTTACAAATTCGCGGTGCTTATTCCGAAATTCTATTTTATCAAAATGTTTACTTACTTCGCCAACCCTGTCGGGGTCACCAACAGTTATAATGGTATGTGCCATTTCTTCGGGGCGGCAATTTAAATGATAAACGGCTCCACGGTCATTAATGATCAATTCCGATTCAGCTATCCTGCTCATTTTAATTTATTTAGATTTGCGATTTGTAATTTTCTTTAAAATTACCCTATTTTTGCACTTGTAAAAAATGAAATGTACAGGTGTTATACCACTTTTGCATGTCAAATGAACAGGGTCCTGTAGCCGAGTGGTTAGGCAAAGCTCTGCAAAAGCTTCTACACCGGTTCGAATCCGGTCGGGACCTCTACTTTTACTTACGTCATTGCCAAAAAGGGTTTGCTCACTTTAACCGCAATGACGTTTTTTATTTTTAAAATATGTTTGTAAAATACCTGCACTGGATTGGCATTGTGGCCTGCTTAACATTGATTGTTTCCTGCTTTTTGCCATGGAGTTATTATGCCGATCTCAATCAGCATTTTACCGGCTTTTACAGTTACGGAAACTATTATGGTAAACCCGGTAAATTTTTAGTTTTTTTTGGAGGGCTAATTCTGGTGTTCATGCTATTACCAAAAATTTGGGCTAAAAGAGCCAATCTTTTTATTTGTGCACTTACATTGGCCTACGCCATAAAAACGGTCATACTTTTTGGGTCTTGTTATAATAATTCCTGTCCGCAAAAACTATTAGGATTATACCTGATGCTGGGCTCAACGATTGTTATGTTGATCGCTTCAGGCTTTCCTAATATGAAACTGGATGCTAAAAATTAATCAGTTAATTTTTCTTTACTTCTTTTGCCCAGGCATCTTTTAAGGTAACTGTGCGGTTAAACACTAATTTAGTTGGTGACGAATCTTTATCTGTACAAAAATACCCTTTACGAATAAATTGATAACGGCTTTCGGCAGTGGCCTCTTTTAGTGAGGGCTCAACCAGCCCATTGGTAATGATCTGCAATGAATTTGGATTGATCGTGTCTTTAAAATCACCCGCTTCACCCAAAGGATTTTCGGATGTAAATAAACGGTCGTATAAACGAATTTCGGCAGTTACGGCATCAGCCGCATTTACCCAATGAATGGTTCCTTTTACACTGATACCGCTGCTGTCGCTTCCACTGCGGCTTTCAGGAATATAAGTACAATGGATGGCCGTAATCGTTCCGGCTGCATCTTTAATAAAGCTTTCGCATTTTACAATATAAGCACTCTTTAATCTGACCATATTTCCGGGTGCCAGCCTAAACCATTTTTTGGCAGGTGCTTCCATAAAATCTTCACGTTCTATCCATAATTCTTTTCCAAAAGAAAGGTTCCTTTTTCCCAAAGCTTCATCAGGTCCGTTTTCGCTACTCAGTATTTCTGTGTTTCCCTCTTCATAATTAGTTATAATGAGTTTTACCGGATCGAGCACGGCCATTACTCTTAAGGCTTTTTGATTCAGGTCTTCCCGTAAACAAAATTCCAATAAACTCAGGTCAATAAAATTTTCCCTTTTGGCTACGCCTATTTTGTCGCAAAATGTGCGGATACTTTCTGCTGTATATCCTTTGCGGCGAAATGCACTCAGTGTGGGCATTCGTGGATCATCCCAGCCGGTAACATGTCCTTCGTTTACCAGTTGCAGTAATTTTCTTTTGCTCATCACGGTATACGTCATATTCAGCCGGGCAAATTCATATTGATGTGATGGAAAGATGCCGAGTTTGTCAATCAGCCAATCATATAATTCTCTATGGGGAATAAATTCTAAAGTGCAAATGGAATGTGTAATATTTTCAATACTGTCGCTTTGGCCATGTGCAAAATCATACATTGGGTAAATGCACCATTTATCTCCACTGCGGTGGTGATGGGCATGCTTAATGCGATAGATGATCGGGTCTCTCATCAACATATTGCTATGTGTCATATCAATTTTTGCACGCAATACTTTTTCACCGTCTTTATATTTGCCGGCTTTCATATCCGTAAACAGGGTAAGGTTTTCAGCAATGGTTCTGCTTCGGAATTGATTATCTTTTCCTGGTTCTGTGGGCGTCCCTTTCAGTGCTGCTATGTCTTCTGCAGAAGAGTCATCTACATAAGCCAGACCTTTGTTTATTAAGTCAACAGCATAACGATATAAGGTATCAAAATAATCAGACGTGTATAATTCATCCGTCCAGGTAAAGCCCAGCCAGCGGATATCGGCTTTAATACTGTCCACATATTCCGTTTCTTCAGTTACCGGGTTGGTATCATCAAACCGCAAATTTGTTTTACCGCCATATTTTAAGCCCAACCCAAAGTTTAAACAAATGGCTTTGGCGTGTCCAATATGTAAATAGCCATTGGGTTCAGGTGGAAATCGGGTTGAAATAGAATTGTATTTGCCGCTTTGTAAGTCTGCTTCAATAATCTCCTCAATAAAGTTCAGGCTTTTTTCTTCGCTCATTATTTTGTTTTGAAGGGCAAATTTACGGTAAGATGTGCAATTTAAGGGGTGGTTTTTTGGCAGTGTAATGCCATGGGCTTTTTCAGGTAACACAAACAATGTTGTATTTGCAGGTCGTATTCTTTTGCATACCAGTAATAAAAAAAGCCTTTTTAGTATCTAATCTGTTGGTAGATAATAAAAAGGCAAAAAAGTACAAAATAGGAGGGATTATGCCCTGCCCATATTTCTAAGATGAATGGTATGCGAAACAATGGCATGGCGCATCTTTCTGAACTCAATATATTTTACACCATATTCTTCGCAGGTTTTTTTAATTATTTTACTAATGGCAGGATAATGAATATGTGAAATTTTCGGAAATAGATGATGTTCTATCTGAAAATTCAAACCGCCAACCAGCCAGGAGATCAATCTGTTCCTTGTAGCGAAATTTGCGGTGGTCTCAATCTGGTGAATGGCCCATTCGTTTTCAATGGTGTTGATATCGGCATCCGGTACAGGAAAACTGGTTTCCTCTACAGTATGTGCTAATTGAAAAACAATACTTAAGACAAAGCCGGCAAACATGGCAATGATCAAAAAGCCAATCAGCCAAGGTAAAAAGCCAACTAACATAATAGGTAAAACGATCATCATAAAGGCATAGCCTGCTTTTGCAATCCAGAAGGCCACATGTTCAAATGCACTCATTTTTTTAATCGCAACGCTGCCTACTTTTTTACTGAAATATTTTTTATAATCTGATTGAAAAACCCAAACCAAAAGCAGTAAAGTATATAAAAACCATACATAAACATGCTGAAACCGATGTATAAAATATTTTTTTTGAGTAGGGCACATTCTTAATAAGGGTTTAATTTCTATATCATCATCAATGCCATCAATATTGGTATAGGTATGATGTATGATATTGTGTTTATTGTTCCACATGATACCACTTGCACCCAGTGCATTTACCGAAAATGCTGCAATTTTATTCCAGAATTTACTGTTACTGAAACTGCCGTGTCCGCCATCATGCATCACATTAAAACCAATGCCAGCGGTTAATCCGCCCATCATAAAGCATTCTAAAAGGGCAATCCATGTGGTGGGTGTAAAAAACAAAACGTGCACATAAAGTGCCACATACACCATCCAGAACAGAACGGCTTTAAAATAAAGCCCGAAATTTCCGGTCGCTTGTTTTTTTGATTCGGTAAAATAATTGTTGACCCGCTTTTTTAATTCCTGGTGGAAATTTGAGCCTTTGATATTTGCAAATTTGGGAGTAGCCATGTTGATAGTTGAATTTTAATTATTGCTTTCAGGCAATCAGGTTAAGTATTATTTTTAATAAGTGCATCAAAATTGTTAAGTCCGATCATTTTTTCCGAAATAAAACCTTCGGCATATTTTACGCCGATCATTTTCCCAAACCATTTATGCCGGTAAATAACACTGTCTAAAAAATCCGGTGACGAAATATAGGTCTCCGGTTCGTTGATTTGGGTGTTATAAAACTGCGTTTTATAAGCTTTTATGGCTTCAATCTTTTTCTCAAATACAGCACTGATATCAATCACAAAATCGGGTTGCAATATTCTATCCTGTATATACCTGAAAACATAAACAGGTCGCCAGGCTGTTTGTTTTATCCCCTCATGCTCAGTTTCTATTTTTTGTAAGCCAGATAAAAAGGACGCATCAGCAACCATTTTTGATGAGCGGCCATGATCGGGATGGCGATCTTCAGGGGCATTACACAAAATGATCTCTGGTTGATACCGCCTTATGGCTGATATGATTTTTTTTTGATGGGCTTCATCATTTTGTAAAAAACCATCAGCCATTTTTAAATTATCTCTAACGTCAACTCCCAAAATCTTAGCGGCATCCGCAGCTTCCTGTTTTCTGGTTTCTACTGTCCCCCTGGTTCCTAATTCACCGGCAGTTAGATCAATGATACCGGTTTTTTTTCCATTTAGTTTCTCCACCAATAAAACACCAGAACAACTCAACTCCACATCATCGGGATGAACACCAAAAGCGAGTATATCTAACTTCATTATTATGTATATCTGTTTTCCAGGTGCAAATTAGATCATTTTTGCCAATATGGCTGTAGAATAGCAATGATTACAGCCTTTATTTGTATTCTTATTAACAAAGCAATTGCCATTTTAATAAAGAATACCAGTATAAAACTGTAATGGTTTTAGATAAACTGCTTAAAGTAAGCTGGTAAATGGTGAACTGGATTTTCTTAAAATTATAAAGCGCGGTAAGCCGAATAGTTAAAACCATAGGTTTGGCAAACTTCTCTAACGATCATTTCCATTTCCCGTTCTTCGCCCCTGGCATCATAAGGCTGTTTTAAATTGCTGCTGAAAAAAAAGGCAATGGTTTGATAAAAACGTGCTGTAAAGCCACCTCTATATTCTTTTATGATCTCGTAACAGTTATTGCCGGTTTGCCGGTTTATCAGTTTCATTAAAACCTTGCCCTGGTAAATAGATAAATTACTGAGCGGATCTGTAAATTCTTTTTTCAATTCTTTCTCTCTCGATTTGATGTATACTTTTCTGTCTGTTTTATCATTCACATTTACTAACCTGGCATTCATGTCGTTCAGTATATCGCCCGAACGCAAGGCATAAGGATAGGTAACAATGATGGCATTGCGTAAGCGGGTCCATTTGGCGCGGTCATATTTATTAGCATTTGAGATACGGGCATAAAAATCAATAGTGGAAAGGGTCCTGGCTTCAATCGTGTCTCCGTCATAAACTACCGCATAGGTAGTCAGCGTATCATAAACACCCTTTTGGGCTTTTGCATCATGCCTATCTGCCGTAATAAAAACGACAGTCAGGATGACAATTATTTTATATGTTCTTAGCCGCGGAAGCAAATACATAATGTAAATTTACTATTTAGACCAATAGTTAAATCATTTTGATGCTTAAAGTATCTGTAAAGTGTAGCTTTTTTACTGTTTTTATCATTTTTTTTGGATGTTCAGATCCGGAAGAACAACATTTTGAAACGGAGAGCCAGCATGTAAAAGATTCTATTTCTGAAGTGAGAATTGATTCAGCTTTCTCTGCCATCACAATCAATTGTGATACCCTGATGGTTTACCAGGTACCAAAAATGGTAGATTCATTTTTTAAAAAGCCTGGTTTGTTGCAAGCCTTTTTTAAAAACAACAACAAGTACAGCGATGCAGATAAAAAAGTAGAAAAAGTGATTCGTGAACTGCAGGCCGACTGTGATTCTAATTTGCTAAAAGAAACATATAGAATAATCCGACTCCGGCAAAAATTAAAGCGAGTGCGGCATAAAAGGTAGAAAGCTTTGCCCTTTTAACAGCACTCATCATCAGGCCAAGTGCCATAATGATAAGTCCTAACCAAACTAAATTAATGCCTGGAAAAATATAAGCTTTTAGCGTGATGTATTCGATCAGTTTATCCGATTCTTTAACGCCGAGTTTAATCTTCCTGCCTTCAGTTACGCCGGCGAATTTGAGATAGAGGTTTTGTGCATAAACGGTATCATCAACCTGGTTAACACCAAATTCATCAACCTGAACTAAAGGCATGGCCCCGAAATGCATACTGTCCTTACTGATCAGTGTTATATCAGCCATCAATGCGGCATCTGTTGATTTAAAATGGTATTTTTCGTTATCCGGATTTTTTACAACACGGTTAAGAATAATGATGCCGTTGCTGTAAAAAGCGGTGTCACCTTCTGCCATCTCATGTATCGTAAATTGAGCTGTATCTTCTGGTTTATTATCATTATTGATGGCATACGACAGATAAGTAAAAACATCTTTACCTAAATAGGTTTTAGTATCCGGATTGCTGCTCATGTTATTATCCTTCATGATATACACATCGGGCCATAACGTAAATTGTTCGGTCACTTTTTTTGTGACTGCATCTTTACGTTGAAACAGCAGTTCATAAAATCGCCTTCCTTTTTCATGGCCTAAAGAATCTTTCAGGTAGGTTACCTCATAAGGGCCCATAGCCACAGGAACCTGGCGTATGAGGGTTAAGTTCTCCTGCGGGTTGTCAACCTCTTTGGTCATCGGGTCTTTACCCTTAATCTGTATATTAATACCATTTGCACCGCTGTTACTGATCACTTCCTTATTACTGGAAGAAATGAGAATACCCACCAGCATCAAGGCAAAACCAAAGTGAGCAATTGATCCCCCTGCGGCTTTCAGTTTTCCATTTAAACCAGACCAGATATAAGCGCCATTTGCAATAACCGAATAAATGGCCGCAAATAAAGCGATATAGGCTGCGCCTAAAAACCCGGCACCCATTTTATAATAGGTAAGCGGATAAAAAATGGCCAATGCGGCTGTCATAACGGCTGCCAATAAAGTGGGGATAGCGATCTTTTTAAGAATATAGGCCGGCGCCGTTTTTTTATATTTAAAATATTGGGTAACGGCACTTAATAAGCCGATAATAATGGCAACCAGAATAATAACTTTATTGTAAGAAAATTCCACATTTTCGGGTTGTGCGAAGGACGTGCCAAAAACTTTATTATAAACCGGTACGGATGTTTTTGCAATGATAAAGAGGGCACTTAAAAAGAAAACCAATGAACCGATAAACATCCAAAACTCCCGGGAGTTGGTGCTTTCCTCCTGCTTTTCGGTTGGTATCTTTTTTAAATTGATAATCAGTAAAATGATAGATGGTAATGTAAAGGCTGCAACAAAAAGCAGGATCATGATATTAACGGCCTTACCTGCATCTGTAAACGCATGTACAGACGTATCGCCCAAAATACCTGTACGGGTTAAAAAAGTTGAATACAGAATGAATATAAAAGTGAGAAAGGCGAATAAGTAACTGGCCTTTAATGAATGCCCTGTGGCTTTATAAATAACCATGGTGTGCATGCCCGCAATTAAAATTAACCAGGGTACAAGCGACGCATTCTCAACAGGATCCCATGCCCAATAACCACCAAAAGATAAAGATTCATAGGCCCACTTACCACCCATCATGATACCTACGCCTAAAACGCAGGCGCTGAATAATGCCCATGGCAAAGCAGGGGTTACCCAATCGCCAAAACGCTTTGTTTGAATACCTGCATAGGCATACGCAAAAGGAATGATGGTAGATGCAAATCCTAAAAATAAAATAGGCGGATGAATCACCATCCAGTAATTGCGGAGTAACACATTTAAGCCTATACCATCTTTTATATAATTCAGGTAATCAGGCTGACTAAAAATAGGCCCGGCTATTTCATTTCTGGTTAAAGTAAAAAGATTGCTTCCAAGCCGCACATCAGAAATGTGCAAACCCAATAACATCAACAATAAAAAGAATTGCGCAAAACTAATCACCGTCATCACCGGTGATTCCCATTCTTTTGACTTGAACATAATAAAAATGCCGAGTATGCTGTGCCAGATTACCCATAATAAAAAACTGCCTTCCTGGCCTTCCCAGATGCAAGCCAGTAAATACTTTGACTCTAACTCTTTGGATGCATGCTTATACGCATACATGTATTCAAAATAATGATTGGAGCAGATAAAAAAGACAATGGCAAAAATAATGGCAGCAGAAATAAGCTGCACTGCAAAAGACAGCCTGGCAAAATTTATCCATGATTTTTTTTCTGCCAGATCGGTTTTTCTGCTGGCCGTAAAATAGGCAATAGTGGAAAGTATTGATGCAACAAAGGCCAGCAATACAAAGAAATGTCCAATCTGTCCGGGTAGTAAATGTTCGCCTTCAAATTCCATTAAAAAAAGTTATTTATAAGTTGAATCCTGTTGGTTGGTAATTGTTTTCTCCAATTGCTTTTTGTCATCCTTATATTTACTCGGACATTTTAAAAGTATATCCTTACATTCAAAATGGTCTGCTTGCATTTTACCTTTCATGACTATGCGTTCACTTTTTTCCAGATCGGTAGGCTTACTGTTATGGAATACCACCTTTGTTTTTCCGCCTAAACTGTCAATAGCATAAAAGCTGAGGTAATTGGGGTTATTTACCGCATCATACTCAATAGGCTCTGATTTATCAAGTTTGGCAATCAAATGCACAAATTTACCCTGCTTGTTCTTGGCAGAGCTAATGGTTTCATATGTCGAAAAATCACCTGCTGAGAATACAATCAGCGCTACAATCAGTGCCGCAATTGAAACCAGGATGACAATATGAGTTTTTTTCATAATTATTATATTGAGTGCAAAGCTAAGTAAATTGAGATATGTAATTTCAACTTGTTATAATTTAAGCTAATCTTAAAGATTGGTTTTTAAAAACATTTTTTTGCCGGTTTTGTTCGGGTTAACCGGCACTTAAATATAATTTAGTTGTTTACAAATTCCATTTGTTAACTGTCACTTATCTTTGTTGCGTTTTTATTTTACAAAAAATGTACCAAATCTGTTAATTAAATATAAGTGATGACTGACCTTTCAAATTTTGATCCCAACTCAGTTGGTAACCCCAATAACAACATTTTTGGTTTACCCTTTACAGAAGAAGATGCCCGGCTGATCATATTACCTATTCCCTGGGAAGTGACGGTGAGCTATAATGCAGGCACAGCAAGGGCTCCGGAACATATCTTTCATTCCAGTTTGCAGGTAGATCTGTTCGACCCCGATGTTAAAGACGGTTGGAAGCAGGGATTTTATATGCAGCCCTGCGATAAAAAAGTACTGATGAAAAGCGATTACCTGCGAAAAGAAGCAGAATTGTATATCAATTATATTGCGCATGATGAAATTGTGGCGGAAAATAAATTCATGTGTAAATCTTTAAAGGAGATCAATGAGGGAAGTACTTTTTTAAATAACTGGGTTTTTGAACGTACCAAAGAATTATTGGAAGCCGGTAAACTGGTAGCCTTATTGGGTGGCGATCACAGCACACCCCTGGGTTATTTTAAAGCCATTGCCGAAAAACATGGCGATTTTGGAATTTTACAAATAGATGCGCACTGCGATTTAAGAGAAGCTTACGAAGGATTTACCTATTCGCATGCGTCTATTATGTATAATGCACTGAAAGAAATTCCACAGTTAACAAAGATCGTTCAGGTGGGCATCAGAGATTATTGCGAAGATGAAATAAATTTTATCAAGGCCAACCAAAACCGGGTGGTTACTTATTTTGATAAAGATATTAAAGAACGACAGTATGAAGGGGAGACCTGGAAACAACTTGTTGATGACATGGTTAGTCATTTACCGGGTAAAGTTTATTTTAGTTTTGATATTGACGGACTGGATCCTAAACTTTGTCCGCATACGGGCACACCTGTTCAGGGTGGTTTTGAAACAGAACAGGTCTTTTATCTTTTTAATAAAGTATTACAGAGTGGCCGCCAATTAGTAGGTTTTGATCTTAATGAAGTTGGCGTAAGCCACGATGAGTGGGATGAAAATGTGGGAGCCAGGTGTTTGTTTAAAATGTGTAATTTACTGGTTGCCTCAAATCCGGCCTGATGCAGTATCAATTTACTTTAAAAGAAGATAATCAAAACGCATTCGGCCTTTTTGTGTGGTTTTTATTTTTTATACACGTTGTGGCTGCTGCTTTATTTGCTGTAAAAACAACCTCTGTAAACATGCGGTTGAGTATGTTTATTTTATTGGGCTTTTATTTGATGATCAGTACAGGTTATTTTTTCTTTAAAAAACATAAAAAAGCATTGGAAACCTTTAGCTTAATAGGGGCTTTGCTGTATGCCAATTTTTGGTTCAGTTATGTTAGTGGCATAGCCTTATTGGTTTTTGCAGCAATTTATGTATTTGCAACGCTGGTACAGGGTAAAAAATCTACCGTGCTTTTTTCTGAAAAAGGGATAGCGTTGGTAAGGGTTTTTAAAACAACCCGGTATCGCTGGCAGGACCTGGAGAATAGCATATTAAAAGATGATATACTGACTATTGATTTTAAATCAAATAAAATAATACAAGCAGAAATTGTGGCAGGGAATACTTCCATTGATGAAAAAAACTTTAACCTGTTTTGTACCCAACAGTTGCAAAACAGCGATTAACCTACTTAGTTACCGCTTTAAATGATATCATGTTAACAGCAAGTCCTTACATATTATATTCTGATGGCGAAGGAAATATTTTTGAAGATCGGTCACTCTTCGCAACCGGGCGTAGTGGCTGGGATGCCTTGCCAATACCCATCAGCGAGTGGATAGAAATACCTGCCGGCGGAAATTTATACGAGCTGCCCGGCCGTAAAGGTATTGGCATTGATACAGAAACAGGTGAGATGCGGCTTTGTGATAAAGGATGGGCTGTGGCCGCCTTTATTCCACCAGCACATACCGGCTTATACATGGCTGCTTATGAAACTGAAAAAGAGGCTCCTACATTACCCTTATTTTGTTATACAGCTGCCGGATGGTTGGGTGAAAAAATATATGTGCCCGCTATTCGCATTGAACAGGATATCCGGCAGGAATCGGAAGGGTATGTAGATGCCGTTATTGAAAGCGGTGCAAAAAATATATTAAAAGCGTATCCACATAACCGGTTAGTAAAACATTTAATGGATAACTGTTGCATGACTTATACCTGTCCGGCAGCCCGAAATTTGGCTTTGGGCCGCTGGGAATGTCCAGTTCCAATTTCGCCTGCATGTAATGCCAATTGTATTGGTTGTATTTCTTTTCAACCCCAGGAAGAAACAATTATCAGTACACAGGACAGATTAACTTTTAAACCTACCGCCGAAGAAATCGTTGAATTTACTGTACCTCATTTAGAAACAGCTGCTTTTCCATTAATCAGTTTTGGTCAGGGTTGCGAAGGAGAACCTTTACTGATGTGGGAAACCATCAGGGATTCTATTATTGAAATACGAAAACATACCCAAAAAGGAAGTATCAATATCAATACCAATGGCAGTATGCCGGAAGCTGTAAAAATATTGTGTGAAGCTGGCTTGAACAGTATCAGGGTGAGCACTAACTCGGCCCGTGAAAGTATTTACACGCCTTATTACCGCCCTAATAATTATGTTTTTGAAGATTTGATTAAGACTTTGAAAACAGTACGCAGTTATGGTGGCTGGACAAGTCTTAATTATTTTGTTTTTCCGGGCATGACGGATAGCATTGATGAATATGAGGCCTTAAGAAAACTGATAAAAGAAACAGATCTGTGCATGATACAGTGGCGCAATTTTAATATTGACCCCGATTGGTATTTGGGTAAAATTGGTGTTACAGATACCGGTGAGTGTATGGGTGTAAAACAAATGATGGAACTGATCAGGGAAGAATTTCCCGATCTGAAATTCGGCTATTTTAATCCGTCAATTGAAAGAATAACTGGCAATTTTGAAACAGATTTTGCACATTGATCTAATCGTATTTCTACAAAAAAAAGCAACGGAAAAAAAACAGAAAATTCTGTTGGAAACACCTTTTTCCGGTAGATTATTTTTCTAATCTTTGTTTGGTAATTGAGTTTTTTAATCAAAACCTACCAGACATGAAAACGAAAAACAAAGTTTTATTAGTCCTGATGTTAACCTTCTCCATTATGGGTTGTAAAAAGCAAGACTTCAAAAACATAAACCATTTCCAAACAACTAAGGTGTCAGAAAAGGTCAGGGATTGGATAGTGAAGCAGCCTGGGTTTTCAACTACGCATCATGTTGTACTTAACGATAAAGTAATCAGCATCCCTATAAAGATCCGGTTTGAAGAAACAAAATATTTTGCAGATGCAAAAGCAAATATAACACCAGTTGCTGTTTCTTCAACGGGCGGTAAATGGGCTACCTATAAATACCTGCTTACAGAAATTGACGACAATGGCATAGTTACAAGTGGTAATTATTATGTTGTTCTTAAAAAAAATGGAATAGACCAATCCTTATCAACAGTAGAAATTACTCCCGATTTACTGAGGTTAAAAAAAATACCAAATAATTTTAATGGGGCAATAATTAAATACGATCTAAATGATAATGTCATTTTGTCCAGCCACTATGATGCCGGTGAACGTACTAACAAAACTGATAAAATAGGCATAAGGAAAAGGAATGCGGAACCTGCTGAGCAGAATGTAGCTCCATTGGATGAGGGCTGCATGTATATTACAATTGAATGGTATTGGCAAGTATGGGTAAATGGTTTGCTTGTATATGAAGAGTATTTGTATGCCTCAAATGTAATTTGGTGCCCACCAGGAGGAACTGGGGGAAGCGGAAATTCAAATCCGATAGCATCGTGTAATCAACAATTTAATAATTTAATTAATAGTGCCAGTCCGGCTTCAGTCTATTTGGGAAAAACATTGGTTTATGAAACTACTGAGGAGAAATCTCATGTGTATAGATGGAAATGCCTTACAGCACTAGGCGCTTGGTATGTAGTAAGTTATGAAACCGGAACACAGGAAAGAGTCGTTCTGCATGAAGGATGGAAATGGAAATCAATAGTACATAATACCATTGAAGTAATTGGTATGCCGATAGGAGGGGTAGTTGAAAAAACAGGGCCGGGCATTGGCACAGTTACGCTATTGGGGAATATCAATGCACATTTTTCATTAGATTTTACATTACGATATACTGCGAATTGTAATATACCTTTATTTCCCATACCGCCTTATACAATGAGTTACACATCATCAACCATATTTTCTATTAATGCTTATCCCGGAGGGCCTATATAGAAAAAGCAAAAAAAAAAAATGAATACAAATAATAAGAAAATGATAACGGGCATGGTTGTCATCAGCATTTTTTGTTTTGGGTGCAACTTTCTGCAGAAGGATTTTAAAAAAAAGCAGGGCGTAATAAAAAAATTTCATTTGGAATTTTCAATTCCCACCATTAAAGCTGATGCCTCTTTAATTGTCGTTGATAATAAAATTGACATTTTTAACAGCAAAGATTATACCCTTTACCGGTTGCCCTATATATATACATTGGAAAAGGATATGACATTACTCAAAAAAGAAATAAAGTATAGTGTTTTTGTTTTTAGAAATGATAAAAAATTCGGCTATTATTATAGAGATGAATTTCAAGACAGTAATCCCTTAAGATTAAATATAGATTCATTTTTAAAAGAAAGGGCTTTTTCTACAATGGATTTTTATAATGCGGCATCTGTAAATTTAATTCAAACAATAACTGATACTGTTACTATCAAGCAGGTATTTGCAATTAAAGATAAAACTGACGAATTTCAATATGATAGTATTTATGTTTTTTATAACAAGCAGGCAATTGGAATAAATTATTCATTGTCAAAACAACTAGACACCAATCAGTTTTACAAATTATATAAGTTCAATCTTGTGTGTTCTGATTTTTATTCAAAAAAATATAAGCTGGAGATTCCCAGAAGGGAGTGGGTATTTGAACTTTATAATTATAATGAGCTAACAGAAAGTGATACAAAATATTTTCAATTATTTATAAATAAGTTAAAATAAAATAATACTAGAACTGTTGAAGGAATTGGTGAATAAGTAGACTGTTTAATAACTCAAAAATAATTTCAAATAGATCGTGTAATCATCAGTCAATTGCCAGTCACTTGTAATTCTTGATCTGTAAACGTATTCTCCCTTTTCGGTACCGGCAAAATTAAAGGCACAAAATCCTTTTTTACCATTTCCGCAACGCAGCACTTCAATGCCTACAAAAAATTCACTTTCGGTAAAAATGAGATCATAAGGGGTGAGATCAAATTCGGGTATTTTAGTATCCAGCGAAAGTTTGTTAACAAATAATGAAATTGAATCCTGCAAAATCTCCTCTCCGGGTTTGCCATTTATAAGTTGGCGTATGTGTAAACGTAATAAACAGGTGTCGCAGGAGTTGCCGGCTTTAAACCTGATTTTGTCTATTTTAAATTGTTTATAAGGCAGTTTGAAAATGCGCCCGATCTCGCCACCTGTTTGCTCATGGCTCCAGCTTCGGTAATAGCCAACTGTTTCGGCCTTTGAGCCAATGACCTCATGCGAGTTAAATACGGTAACGCCCGTCATATTTTTAAAGATTTCAGTAAGGGTAAATACCGATCTTGTCTCTGCGATGTATAATGGCAATCTGATGCTTTGGTATCCTACCGATGAAATGACAATGGTGTCATTTTTTTTTGAATTAGCCATTGGCAATGAAAAATTTCCGGCAAAATTGGATATTGTCTCTGTTCCCTTATGGTTTAATAATTCTATAGTGGCAAATGCAGCCGGGGTGCCATTAATTTTATAAATCACTTTACCAGTTAGTGTGGTCTGTGAAAAACTAAAAATGGGAATTAATAAAAAAAGAAAAATTTGCAGAAATTGTTTGGTATACAGGTTTATGTGAGCGCTCAAGTACATAGGGATTGGTCAATATGACATATTAATGAATGCAAAGGTACGGCAAACTGAACCCTTATTTTACTTTTTGAATTGTTAAAAGGATAAGCGGTATAAACCAATTAATAATGGCCAATTCAATGGAGGGTGTCTTTAAAAATAGATTGATATGACAGGCTGCTTTATTAAATACTCAGAAGTTTAAGTGGACATATTTTATTTCAATGTCTCATCCAGCCATTTATAAAATTCATGTTGCCAAACCAGTGCATCTTGGGCAGTAAGTACCCAATGATTCTGATCGGGCAATAAAATAAATTTACTTTTTATCCCTCTTAGTTGCGCCGCCTGAAATGCCTGCTGGCCCTGATCTATGGGCACCCGGTAATCCTTGCCACCCTGAAAAATTAAAATGGGCGTGTTCCAGTTATCAACAAAATTGCTGGGAGAGAACTGCATATATGATTTTTGAGCAGCCCTGTTTTGCTTATCCCAGTAGGCCCCGCCATAATCCCAGTCTACAAACCACAGTTCTTCAGTTGTGCCATACATGCTTTTAAAATCAAAAATGCCATCATGGCTAATAAAAGATTTAAAACGGTTATGATGCATGCCAGCCAGCATGAAAACGGAATAGCCGCCATAACTCGCGCCTACACAACCCAATCGTTTTTTATCAACATAATTTTCTTTACTTAACGCATCAATGGCACTTAAATAATCCCGCATGGCCTGGCCGCCATGATCTTTACTGATCTCTTCATTCCAGGTGGTGCCATGTCCGGGCATGCCCCTTCTATTGGGGGCAACAACGATATAGCCATTTGCAGCCATCAATTGAAAATTCCACCGCATTGAATAAGATTGTGTTAAAGGCGATTGAGGCCCTCCCTGGCAATATAAAAGTGTTGGATATTTTTTGGCCGGATCAAAATCAGGCGGATAGATCACCCAAACCAGCATATCTTTTGCATCGGAAGTTTTTACAAATCGCCTTTCTGTTTTACTAAGCCCTATACTGGCATAAGCCCCATCATTAACATGTGTTAGTTGTACCGTGTTTCCGGTTGTGATATCAACGGTATAAATTTCTGCCGCATGATTCATATCTGTTCGCGAAACGATTAACAGATCACCGGATTGGCCAATAATGCCGTTCACGTCAAAATCGCCTTTGGTAATTTGTTTTACCTGTGGCAACATTTTTGTAAGCCCCGGGTAATTTACCGAAAACAATTGCAGGGTACCGTTTATAGGGGCATAGAAAAAAATATGCTGGCCATCATCACTCCAGCGATAGCCTTCCACATGTATATCATCTCTTGAAGCGGTAAGGTTCATTTTTGTAATACCGTTACTTACAATGATATCTTGTTTGTCTGCTTCAAATCCTTCACGTTTCATACTCAACCAGGCCATTTCACCTTTTTTGTTAAAGGATGGATTGATATCATAACCCAGCATGCCTTCGGTTAAATTTCTGGTTTTTCCGGTTTCGATATTATACGAATAAAGATCGGTGTTTGTACTGATGGCATAAGCAGTGCCATATTTTTTTTTGGTACAATACACCACTTCTTTACTGTTCGGATTCCATACATAATCCTCATTACCACCAAATGGTTTTTGC
>CANKNL010000004.1 GCA_947483345.1 Chitinophagaceae bacterium
TAACGTTAAAGCGTCGGTATTCGGTTTTGCTTGGTTCACCCTGTCTAAAACATACCACAGCAGATACCGGGTAGCTACCATGGAAATTAGAATTATCAAAACACTCGATGTGCATGGGTAAGGTGGATAACTGTAGATCTTTTTGCAATTGTTCCAGTACTTTTATTTTTTCATCGACTGTTTTATCTTCCAGCCTGAGCATTTTTCTTTTTTTAATTTCTGCACTAAAAAAATTTACATTTTTTTCAGAAAGATCTATGAGTTTTTTCTTGTCGCCACTTTTAGGTATCGTTATGGTGATATCGGCTTGTGGAAAATCGATGGCAAAGGGTACAATAATTTCGGTGCTGGTACTGTTAAAACTATCGCGTATTTGTGCGATGGCAAAGGCCAGTACTTCGGCTGCTGTTTCTTCCAGCTTCTTTTCAAGCATCAGGGTTTTTGTTTGAACAATGGTGCCGGCATTTACAGCCAGGTAATTAACATAGGCCAAATGGCCATCCTCTAAAATAGAGAATACATCCACGTTGCCGAGTCGCGTGTTTACAACCGTTGAGCGCACCTGGTAATTTTTAAGGTATTCAATTCTGGTTTTATAATGCGCTGCCTGTTCAAACTCCAATTTACTAACGTGCTCTTTCATCGCATTTTTAAAATACTGCATCACCGGCGATACATTCCCTTTTAAAATATCTACCAGATGTTGTAAGTCGGCGTTGTAATTCTCAAGGGTTTGAAATCCTTCACAGGGGCCTTTACAATTGCCCAAATGATATTCCAGACATACTTTAAATTTACCCAGTTTAATATTTCTTTCAGATAAATTTAAAGTGCAGGTACGTAATAGAATGGTTTGTTTGATAAAGTCAAGCAGTTCTCTTACTTTTTCTACTGAAGTGTATGGGCCTAGATATGTTGAGCCGTCGTGTAATTTCCGGCGGGTAAAAAATACACGCGAAAAACGTTCATTTTTAATAACAATATAGGGATAGGTTTTACCATCTTTTAAACTGATGTTGAACCGTGGCTGAAATTCTTTAATGAGCGTATTTTCCAATAGAAAAGCATCCTGTTCATTATTAACTATTGTAAATTCAATATGGTGAATACGTTGAACCAGTTCATAGGTTTTATTTGTAGTAAAGGTTTTAGAAAAATAAGAACTAACCCGCTTACGCAAATGTTTTGCTTTGCCAACATATAATAACTCATTGGCCTCATCAAAATATTTATAAATACCCGGTAGTGCAGGAATAGAAGAAGCAATGGCAGAAAATTCTATTGGTGTCATTATTTTTAAAAGTCCCAGACAAGTTTTTCTTCTTTCTCAATTGTTGAAACGCCTTTTTCATCTGTAACTATATAGGTAATTTTACACCAGCGGTTATTTACCCAGGTTAATTGCAAAAGGCTTGTCTTACTCATCTCCTTTACCATATAAATTCTTTTTACGGTGTTTAAATCCGGATCAATATAAACATCCCAATGTTTTAATTTAAAAGTATCCGGTAAGGGTACCGCTGGATCATAGGTTAAAGTAATGGCATTCAGGGTTTGATCCAAAAAGCTTTTTTCAGTAAACAGTGTTATTAAATTTACAGAATCAATTTCGGGTTGTAAAAACTCCTGCACAGCCGCATCAAGGTCTTCTATTTTTAACCAAACAGAATCCGTGTGGTTATTAATTGTGGTATATTTTAAAGGATTGATCCCTTTGTTTTTAATGGTATACAGTTCTCCTTTCAAGTAGGATGAAACGGGGAAAAAATGTTGTTTTTGAGGAAGTGTTTTTTCTTGTACCATGTCATTCTTTTTTTCTGAATGGGTACAGGAAAATAATAAAAGTATACCTGTAAATAGCGGTAAGGTCATTTTCATTTTTCAAATGTATAAGGAAAGGACGGCATTGCAAAAATTCAAATGCGTCTTTTTAGTTTTAAACATCTTTAAAAGCACTGCCATGAAATAAAAACGCAGCAATACGGTTAGGTATGGCTGCGAAAAGAGTATTATTACAATAAATCAGAATCCTTTTGTGAATCCAAATTTAAGACCAACTGCATAAGGCTTTTCAATTAAAGCAACATGTTTACGATAGGTTGAATAGACCTGATACCGCACCTGAGGCCCCACCTGTAGATTGTAGCTACCCAATTTAAAATTCATATAGGTTTCAAAACCCAAATTTAAATTCCATGAACTGATTGATGAGGGATCTGATACATAACTTTTTAAATCAGATGAAATCAGGTGCGCGTTACCCCCAAAAACATAAGTAGGCTGGGCTGATAAGCCTGCAAACCAATCTGCATTCTTTTCGCTGGAAAGTTTATAGGCAAAACCAACGGGTATCGAAATCTGGTAAGTTCTGTTGTGCAATGTTACCGGCTGTAATGCAGTAGAATTATAAACATTTGAAGTGGTAGATGTTCTGGCTGCTGAGTAAGAATATCCGGTTACGGGATCATTTAGTAAAATGGTTGTTATAATAGGATGATTGGTTTGATCGGCATCTATATTGTAATTGGTATAATTAAACTGTAAGCCGGCCTTTAACTGTAAACGCTTTGCAAAGGCATAAGTTAAACCAGCTCCGGCTTCCATTCCAAAACCCGGTTTTTGGCTAATAACGTTGTTGATGTCTGCATTTGCAAAAGCAGTCGTTGAGCCTTTTGATTTGGTCGTTAATTTCCGGTAGTTAACAGCCGGGGTTGCATAAATTTGAAAGGCCACACGGTTTTTCCATTTGTTTTTAACCGACCTGTTTTGTAAAGCGTAATTTTCTATCCACGCTTTTTCTTCATTGGTTAATGCGGTTTTATCTGAAACAGCACTACTGATATTGACCATTGCTTTTTTATCCTCATGAGCGATTCTAATCAAATCTGGATTATCCTCATTAGTGATTAAGGCTTTTTCTGCAATGGGTTTTACAGATGCTGTTGCGATTAAACCATTTTTGGGTTCGGCATTATCAAAGCGATCGGCCTGGCTGTTTTTAGCAGTTGTTTTTGATATGTTAGTATTGGCAACGGCCATATCAGCAAAAATCTTATTCGATTTTATATAGGTATTAACAGACTGAATAATATCTTCTTTACCATTATCCTTTAGGGCACTTGGCTCAGTGTGCCTTGTAACATCAACTATATTAATGGCGGTATTAATATAAATTGGCCTGTTACTTTTTACAATGGTATATGTGTAAAAATCAGTTTCATTGGTAATCACATCAGCAAATGCATGAGTATATGCAGTTAAAGGCGGCTGTTCTCTTTTGGGGTATGAAAAATACTGTTTTTTAGTTTCAGTTATTTGGGTATTGGTAATGTCATTTGGTATTTTAAGTAAAGTAAAATTAGTAGCTTGATGCTTGATGCTGTTATCAGCAGTATTTAAATAACCAATAAAGCTCAATGAGGTAATCAAAAGTAAACTCATGACAGCTGAGGGCCACCTGCGGCTTGGGTGCAAATTATTGTAAATGCTGTGCCAAACCCGCTTTGAAGGATACATCCTGAACTGATCAGCCTTTTCCTTTATCAGTTGTTCAAAATCACCGGTATAAAATTCGTTCTCCATTTTCTATAAAAACATAATAGTAATTGGTAATTCCAATAGTAAATTTGATATGCTCAAATTTAATTTGGTGAAACTGCGCCAAAAAATTTTATCTTTTTCTTTGGTTTTTGAATTATTTTTTTTCTGATTAATATATCCTCCAACATCGATTTTGCCCTGGTGTACTGACTTCGGCTTGTGCTTTCTTCAATATCCAGCATAAAGGCAATTTCTTTATGTGAATAGCCTTCAATGGCATAAAGATTAAGTACTGTTTTGTATCCGAGGGGTAATAATCTGATACATTCAACCACCTGCTTAGCCTGCATAATTGAGGGTATCATTTCTTCTCTGATTCGAATGCTGTGTGCATTTGTTATATCAACACTATCAGAAAATTTTTTATTTTTCTTTAAAATATTAATACAGGTATGTACAACAATTCGTCTTATCCAGCCTTCAAGCGCCCCTTCATTTCGGTATTGATGTATTTGCGTGAAAATTTTAATAAATCCTTCCTGTAACATATCTTCTGCATCCTCACGGTTTTTTGCAAAACGGTAACAAACACCCAGCATTCTCGGGCTAAAACGGTTGTACAATGCCTCCTGTGCGGTGGCATTATTACGCAGACATCCGTTAAGCATGAGCTCTTCCGTCATAGTGGTGCTTAGTTTACCCTATAAATATAGACAAAAATCGGAGAACTACTGCTGCATGTGATATAAAAAACATCTCCCAATTTGGGAGATGTTTTTTAACCATAATATGAATCTAAAAACCTGAATATCAAAAGCTTAATTCTGATTTATCCGGTATATGATACAGAACTGATCTCTAACTTACCAGTTAGCCCTTAAACCAATAAGAAAATTACGCCCAGCTGACGAAAATCCAGAAGCAAAGTTTCTGTAATTTCTGTCCATTATATTTTCAATACCTAACTGTAATTGTAAATATTTTGTAACATGTAATTGACCTTTCCAGTTAAGGGTCATCCAGGATGGCATTCCATCTACAGTGGCATATTGCGCATTGTCTTCGCCATCTGCATTATAACCGTCTAATCGTTTCCATCCATTATATAAAAAGTACATTTCTGTATTGAAAATTTTATGTTGATAGGCAATACCGGTTTTACCCATTACCGGCGGAATATGATCTAAGGGTTTGCTCGACACATACCTGTTTACCAATGCATATTTGCCATTTGACTGTTTTTCATAAATGGCTGAAGTTTTGGATGCATCTGTTTTAAAACGTCCTTTGGTAAACGATAAAGTGCTATAAAAACTAAAGCCCTTATAAATATCAGCAGTAAGATTAAAACTAAAGCCATATAATTTTGCTTTATTTATATTCTGACTGGCTAATACCTGGCTATTTGTGCCATTATATATTATTGAATCTTGGCCATTTAATTTAAATGGTGCTTTTATAATAGCATTTTTAAATAAAGAATAGAAGCCAGTTAATTCTATCGTTACCCGGTCGGCTATACGCTGGTTAATCGTCAGGTCGAAATTATAGGTATACTCTGGTTTTAAATTGGCATTAGGCACAACAACCTGTTTTGCCGCTGTATTTGATTCAAAGATTTTCGACAGGTCATCAATATTTGGTGCCCTGAATCCGGATGAGATAGCGGTTTTTATAGTCGTGTTTTTGTTGGGAGAATAAACAAGGCCTATATTTCCTGTAACAGCAAAACTGTTTTGATTAACTGTTGTATCCGGCAAATGAAAAAAAGAATTGTCCACAACCTGGCTTTTTAGGTGTATTGTCTGTAATCGAATGCCATCATTAATAACGAGTTTTTTATTTTTGAACTTGTACAAATGCTGGGCAAAAATGCCAAAATTATTCATGCTGTTTTTACCATCCGGATAACGTGTGGCAATTTTAGAAACAGCGCCGGTTGTTAAATTTGTTCTGGCTGCAACTGATTTTACATCGTTAAATTGAGCATCTGCACCAACAGTTAATTCACTGTTTCCAATATCTTTTCTGGCATTTACATTTAGGCCAAAAACTTTCACTTTTTCAACCTGGCTTTCAAAGCGGTCATACCGTCGGTATTCTCTGGTTTGCCTGCTTTCTTCAATATCCTGGTAATTGATATTAACTTTCAGCGCGTTGAGGAAACTCAATTTTGTTACATTGAGTTCGTAGGCTCCCATAATTCTTTTTTGGGGGCCATAATACCATTCAGCAAACCGAAGTGTGGTACCGATACTTCCGCCAAAATTCTTTATATCCTGCAGACGGTCGTAACGGGGTACTTCTGTAGTGTTTGATAATTGAAAATTCAGTGAATGAGAAATATGGTCATTCTGTTTAAATAATAATTTCTGAATGATATCCCATTGTTTAAATCCTGAAAATTTTTGTACCCTGTCATCAGAATTTGTAAGTACGGTATCAACGCCGCTTATGTGGCCAACATACATACTTCTTCTTCCAAAATCGGGATATTTAGACAGGTAGTTACTTCCCATTTTCATGTCGCCAAAATCGCTGTAGTTGTAAGATTGGAACCAGGCAAATTTTTTGCCGCCCAAACTTACATCGGCATGAATGGTTTTTTCATTATTAACACTGCTGTATCTTGTAAAAGTAGTACCCGTCGTCAGGAATTTTTTATTGCCCGACAATACAGGTGATTTGGTCATAAGGTGAACAATACCACCCAATGCATCGCTGCCATAAATGGTAGATGAAGGGCCATACATCACTTCTACACGACTTAGTGAATTTTGATCACTTGTAATCACGTTTTGCAAATGTCCGCTTCTGTAGATGGCATTATTCATTCTTACGCCATCTATTACCAAAAGTACACGGCTGGCTTCAAAACCTCTTAATACCGGGCTGCTGCCACCCTGCTGACTTTTTTGTACAAATATTTTACCGGTACTAATCAATAAATCGCCTGTATTCTGGGCATTGGCTTGCGCAATGGTTTTAGCACTGATGACATCTATTTTTTGCGCAATATTTTTTTTCTTTTCGGCAAAATTGCTGGCAGAGATAACCACTTCTTCCAAACTGATTTCTTTTACTGTTGTGTCTTTTAGGATATTTTTTTTCTGTGCAAATCCTGTGAAGCCAATGGATAGCAGGCACAATAATATAAATATATTTTTCATATAAAATTATTTAATGAAAATAATAATTCGCTGCTTTTTAGGATTAAAGAAAAGCGAAAAGTAAAGGGTAAAAGCGCGTATTTATAATTGAGGAGGATGTATAAAACTCATACCGGGAGAGATGGGTAAAGATTCAATAAAAAAAGGGTATTGGGTTGTTTTAAAATGCCAGCTGGTTTCTGCGCTGATGGCAACGGGATGGCTAAATATGGGGAAAAATAAAAATTTGGCAGCCAGTTGATTAATGGGGCTATCCGCATCTTTTTTTTGCTTAAATATATGCCTGATCTGATTTACCAGCTGATCTTCTTTCTGATCAAAATAACCGGTTAACAAAACCATATCGCCTTCCATTTTAAAAGATTTGACATCAAAAAAATGGCCGTCAATTAATACTTCTTTTCCTTTTTTTAACCAATAAACCTTTTCCTTATTGAGTGTAATGGTTTCGTTTTTTTTAATACATAATTGGAGCCTGCTATTAATTTGTATTGCCTTCTGCTGCAATAAATTTATAATAGTAAATAGGAGCGGGATGGTCAGTAACAAAACTAATCCAACGGCAGTAATTTTATTTTTTATGCTTCGCATATACAAGCTGATGAGCCGAAGTTAATCACTTCTTTTTTCTGATTAAACTATCTGCGGGATAATTGGCTTTAATGGAATCCCTTATGGTATTGGCCCAGGTTGTTAAAGTGAGTTTTTGTTGTTCATTGAGTTTGGCTCCTTGGTGTATCCATAAATAGGAATCAAGTGGCATTTCATTTTCTTTTATTTGTTTATTAATCTCCTCTAGTTTGCGGTACTGGCGACCAATGCGATACGCGGCAAATTCAGAAAAATTAAGTTCTTTCTTTCCTTCTTGTACATGATCTGCCAACCACCAGGCAGCCGGTTGAATTTCGGCATACCAAGGGTATACGGTGTTATTACTATGACAGTCATAGCAACTGGTTTTAAGAATTGACCCAACGGCTTCGGGTACCGGGTATAATTTACTGATATCATTATTACTGATACCTTCGGTCCTGTTTTTTACAGGGCGAAAAAATTGAATAACAATAAAAGCCAAGAGTAAAAATTGGAAGGTTCTTTTTAAGATTTTCTTAAACATGATATTTTTTTAAATCGGTTAATTAATCAAAATAGTGCCGGTCATGTCTTTTGGTACTGGCAAACCCATCACGGTTAAAATGGTTGGTGCAATATCGCCTAACTTTCCGGTATTTAAATGGCCTTTCCAATTATTGTCGATTAAGAACAACGGCACTAAGTTTAAGGTATGTGCTGTGTTAGGTGTGCCGTCTTCATTAATGGCATAATCGGCATTGCCATGATCGGCCGTTAAAAATACGGTATACTCATTTTTGAGAGCAGCGGTAACAACTTTTTCAACACAGGAATCAACGGTTTCAACCGCTTTTATGATAGCCTCCCAAACGCCGGTATGGCCTACCATATCTGCATTTGCAAAGTTCAGGCATATAAAATCTGCCCCTGCACCCTTAACAGCAGGGGTTTGGGTATTTACTGATTTGGCATTTTTTTCTATTTCTTGTACTATGGCATTTGTGACCTCAACGGCACTCATCTCGGGTTGTAGATCATAGGTAGCCACTTTGGGTGATTGGATCATAATTCTTTTTTCGTTCTCAAAAGGCCGTTCTCTGCCTCCGCTAAAAAAGAAACTGACATGCGGATATTTTTCTGTTTCTGCTATACGTATTTGCGTTTTGTGGTTTTGTTCCAGTATTTCTCCCAGTGTATTTTTTAAATCATCATTTTCAAAAACAACATGTACATTTTTAAAAAGATGATCATATTGCGTCATAGTGGTATAATGGAGATCCAGTTTCTTCATATCAAATTCCGGCCTATCAGTTTGTGTAAGTACGTCTGTTATTTCCCGGCATCGGTCTGTTCTGAAATTAAAACAAATAACCACATCGCCAGGCTTGATCGTTGATTCTTTGATACCCGAATTAATGATCGGTTTTATGAATTCATCAGTAACGCCTTCATCATATGACATCTTTACCGCTGCCAGCATATCTTCAGTTTTGTGGCCTGCTCCATGTACCAATGCAGAATAAGCCAACTTGACTCTCTCCCATCTTTTGTCACGGTCCATGCCATAATAACGGCCGGTAATACTCGCAATTTTACCAACCGTTAATTCAAGATGATTTTGCAGATCGCTTAAGAAACCCAATCCGCTTTTGGGGTCAGTATCCCGGCCGTCTGTAAATGCATGTATCCGCACATCGGTTAAACCTTTTTCTTTACATAAACCGGTTAATGCCTTCAAATGATTAATATGGGCATGTACACCACCATCACTTACCAAACCCATCAGGTGTAAAGGTTTATTATTTTCTTTTGCAAACTGTATGGCATTTAACAGCGATTCGTTATTGGCAAACTCGCCTGTTTTTATAGCGACATTGATGCGCTGTAGTTCCTGATAAACAATTCGACCTGCACCTAAATTTAAATGTCCAACTTCGCTGTTACCCATTTGTCCCTCAGGCAGTCCTACATCTTCGCCACAGGTAACCAAAGTGGTATGGGGGTATTTGGTATATAAAGCACTTACAAATGGCGTTTTGGCATGTTGTATGGCATCATTGTTTATTTGCTTCCCTAATCCCCAACCATCCATGATTACGAGTATAACTTTCTTGTTTTCCATCTGTTAAAACTAAAATAATTGCAGCTAATTACAATCTATAATTGTCATTTGGGTATAAAAAATACATAATCCCTGTAATTTTAATAAGTCTTGGCACGTTTTTGGTAATTTTGTGATAGTAAAACATGTAGGATATGAAACAATTTTTTACTTTTTTAGCGATTGGTACCCTCTTAAGTGGGTTTACTATTTTTTCAAGCATTGATGATGTAATAGCCGCTATGAAGACAGGTAATTCGGCTGATATTGCCAGATTTTTTGATAATACAGTTGAGATTAATATGCCGGAAAAAAGTAACAGTTACAGTAAGAGTCAGGCAGAACTGGTTTTAAAAGATTTTTTCAGTTCTAATATGGTAAAATATTTTGAAGTTATTCATAAGGGTGAAAATTCAGGATCGCAATACTGTATTGGTACACTGGTTACCAAGACAGGTTCTTTTAGAACCACCATATTTATGAAACAGAAAGGGGATAAACAGTTATTGCAGGAAATAACATTTGAGAATAAATAGTAGTCCCAAAATTAAAAAAATTAAACCCCGGCATTTCGGGGTTTTGTTTTTTGTTCTTCCTTAGCTTTGTTATTATGGAATATAATCAACAGTTAGCCATTTTGATAAAAAATGCGCTCACAGAAGACATTGGTGATGGGGATCATTCTACCTTATCAACCATTGATGCAGCGGCAACAGGTAAGGCGGTATTAAAAATCAAGGAAGCAGGTATACTTGCGGGTGTAGATGTGGCCGAAAAGATTTTAAGGTTTATGCAGCCAGATCTGATATTTACGGCTTTTAAAAAAGATGGTGATGTAATGGTATGTGGAGAGATTGCTTTTGAATTACAGGCTAAGGTGTTAACCATTTTACAATGCGAACGGCTGGTTTTAAATTGTATGCAACGCATGAGTGGCATTGCCACATTAACCAAGCAATACACCCAAAAGCTGATACCGTATAAAACCAAATTGCTTGATACCAGAAAGACAACACCCAACTTTCGCCTGTTGGAAAAAGAGGCAGTAAGAATTGGGGGTGGTTTAAATCACCGGTTTGGTTTGTATGATATGATTATGCTTAAAGACAATCATATTGATTACTGTGGTGGCATAGAAAAAGCCATAAAAAAAGCAGTTGCTTATGTTCAGCAAAAAAAACCAGAATTAAAAATTGAAGTAGAAACGAGAAGTTTGGAGGATGTAAAAAAAGTGCTGGCTGTAGCCGGTTCGGATGACCTGCCGGGACGGGGGGCAATAAACCGGATTATGCTTGATAATTTTACACCAGAACAAATTACGGCAGCTTTAACACTGATTGGTGGTAAATTTGAAACAGAAGCCAGCGGCGGTATCAATTTAAATAATATTGAAATTTATGCAGCTACCGGAGTAGATTATATTTCCAGCGGTGCTATTATTCACCAGGCAAGAAGTTTGGATTTGAGTTTAAAAGCCATCGTTATCTGAAATTGAGAAATCATGACAAAGAAAAAAATACAATCATTGAACAGTTTAGTTTATTCTACCGATCCCCATTTCAAGTTGTCTGATGATGGTTTTGAAGAGTTGGAAACCATTGAACCTGGTCAGCAAAAATTAAAGATCAGGTTGGATACAAAACACAGGGCCGGTAAAGCGGTTACGCTGGTTGAAGGTTTTGAAGGTACTTTATCAGATATGGAAGCATTAGGCAAAAAACTGAAATCTGTTTGCGGTACCGGCGGTTCTGTAAAAGATGGTGAAATAATGGTACAGGGCGATAACCGTGAAAGAATTTTACTATGGCTGCAGAAGCATGGTTATAAGCATACAAAAAAAAATTAAAATACAGATTTCGAATTATTCATAAAGTGTATTTTATCCTTAATTTTACAACAAAGGTAAAACATGGTCTCGAAAATATCAGCAGGAATAACGGTTAGTATAGAAACTTATTATCAGCCGGAATACAGTAATCCTGTTAATAGTGAATTTATGTTTGCTTACCGTATTACCATTGAAAATAGTAATCATTTTCCGGTTAAACTTTTATACCGGCATTGGCATATTTACGACAGTAATGGAAGTATACGAGAGGTTGAGGGTGAAGGTGTTGTTGGTGTTCAGCCACTCATTAATCCCGGACAGTCCTATACATACATCAGTGGGTGTAATCTCCGTTCCGAAATAGGTAAAATGAGTGGCACTTATTTAATGGAAAATATTAATAATAAAAAGTCATTCGATGTAATCATTCCTGCATTTGATATGTGTGCCCCTTTCAAACTAAACTGATTTATACAATTCTAACTCGTTTTTGGCTTATCTTTAGATATAAATATCAGGTAGGCTTAGGTCTGTCTGATGGTTATATTCAATATTCATTTCTTTTCAATTAATACAGAAGTCTGTTACGGAACCCATGTTCTGTTTAAAAAATAAAACCTAAAATGGCAAAGATTACATTTTCTAACAGCAATAACGATTTTTATCAAAGTTTAAAAGCTTCGGTAGAGTCTTACTTTATCGAAAATAAAATTAAAAAAACCGGTGACTGGAGGTTGTTTACCAAAACTATTGCTTTGGTAATTATCGCTGTAACTACTTATTGTTTATTAATATTTGCGCCTATAAATAATTGGCAGGCAATACTGATTTGTCTTGTATTGGGTAGTTCATTGGCATCTATCGGATTTAATATTATGCATGATGCTAATCATGGCAGTTATTCAACCAGGCCATGGTTAAATGACCTGCTGGGATTAAGCTTAAATGCGTTGGGTGCAAGCTCATTTTTTTGGAAGCAGAAGCATAATATTATACACCATACCTATACTAATGTGGATGGACTTGATGATGATATTGCCAAGAGTCCTATCATTCGCCAGTGTACATCTCAAAAATGGGTACCGGCTCATAAGATACAGTACTTATACCTGTTACCCGTTTATTCTTTATCTACAATTTTCTGGATATTTATTATGGATTTTAAGAAATATTTTTCCGGGAAAATCTATACTACTGATGCCTGGACAATGACCGCCAAGAACCGTATTGTTTTTTGGGTTACAAAATTATTATATGTTGTATTTTATATTGTTGTACCTATTTTGGTTTGGGGATTTATATCGTGGGCTGTAGGCTTTTTAATACTAAATGCAGTCATGGGGTTAATCTTATCTCTGGTCTTTCAGTTAGCACATGTGGTAGAGAACACAGAATTTGAGCATGTGGCCTTAGACGAAACAAAACATGTAGAAACGGCATGGGCAGAGCATCAAATGAAGACCACTTCTAATTTCGCCATGAATAATAAATTAATATCCTGGTATGTAGGCGGATTGAATTTTCAGGTTGAACATCATCTTTTTCCTAAGATAAGTCATGTGCATTATCCTGCTATCAGTAAAATAGTGATGGCAAAATGCGCAGAATATCACGTGCCTTATAATTATTATAAAACCATGTTTGGAGCTGTGGCATCGCATTTCAGGGTAATGAAAGACTTAGGAAAAAGACCAGAAATTGACCTGCAACAGGTACCTGCCGCTTAACCTTTAAGGTTTATATTTTGCCTGTTGAAAGATCAGTTCAGCATCTGTATTCATTAGTTGTTGCAAGGTGTATTTTGAATTTTTTTGCATAAATTTTTTAATGATCTGCCAGCCGGCAAAACTGCCGATATTACCCGGTGAGGCTTCTCCCAGTTCTTGTGTTTTCGGCCCTTCGCCTATATAGTTTTTAATGATATTATTATCGATGGTTTGCAAAAAATTATTTTGAACAAAGAGGTCCCAAACTGATGCCTCATGTTCATATACAGCCTGTAGCTGCTCTTTAGTATAGCCGATCAATTTATACTCTTCTTTATCCGGCAGTATTTTACTGAGTACATACAAGCGTTTTCCTTTTTCAACCATTTGCTGTATCAATGGTTTATCATCCATTTTTTCGGGATACAGATCGTTTATAATATTCTTCATACAATTCACGGCTATATAATCGGGTTCAAAACGGTTGCTGATATATGGCGGGTAGGTTTCCTGTACAAAATTTGATTTGTACAATGAAAAATGTTTTCCTAAATGATGATGTAATCCAATAATAATAGCGTCATCGCTCAGAATGTCACCATAACCATCCATTGGCCCAATATAGGTAATGATTTTTTTTCTGACTTTAAAATCGGGGAAATAATATTTTACAAATTGCAGTCCATTTTTTATTTCATTTTCATGAACTGTAAAATCTTTAAAAACGATTAGTGCCGTATCGTAAACCTGCCTGTATGCACTGGTGAAGCCATGCACATAATCGGCTGTACTGTCCGCCGACCATTTGGGATCTGCATTTAAAATGGTCGCTAAAAAGTTCTCTCCAAATGAAGGGTATTTAGCGATCAATATATCCAGATTTGCAGCAAAATTTGCGGTATCAATTGTAAACAACTCTTTGTCGAAACGCATGCTGGTTAATTCAATTTTTATACCAGATACATCAGGTGTTTTAGGGTTGTTGCTACAGGAAAAAAGTAGTAATACAGCAACAGGAAATACAAAAGCTAATCTCATTTTCTTATTTTAACTTTGCAAGTATAAAAAATTATTTCTAAACATAAAGTTAACCCTGAATAGGGGTTTGGTGTATGAAAATATTTTTAGCTCAGCAAAACTATCATATTGGCAATTTTGAAAGCAATACACAACAAATAATTAGTGCAATAGAAACTGCAAAACAACAGGGTGGCGATCTGATCGTTTTCAGTGAATTATGTGTTTGTGGCTATGCACCAGGCGATTTTCTGGAATTTGCAGATTTTATCAAAACAAGTTATGAAGCCATTGATATAATAAAACAACATGCTGATACAATTGGGGTGTTGATTGGGGCTCCTGACAAAAACCCCATTAAAAAGGGAAAGGATCTGTTTAATGCAGCCTTTTTACTTTATGAAAAAGAGATAAAAGCCATTGTGCATAAAACCTGTTTGCCAAATTATGATGTGTTTGATGAGTACCGCTATTTTGAACCTGCATACGAATGGAGCGTAATGGAATTTAAAGGGAAAAAACTGGCGGTCACCATTTGTGAAGATATCTGGAACCTGGGCGATAATCCAATGTACCGCAACTGCCCCATGGATGAATTAATGAAACAGTATCCGGATGTAATGATCAACCTATCGGCATCGCCTTTTGATTATACACATGATGAAGACCGGAAAGCGACTATTAAAGCCAATGTTAAAAAATATAAATTACCACTTTTTTATTGTAATGCTGTGGGCAGCCAGACCGAAATAGTCTTTGATGGCGGGTCACTGGTTTTTGATGCAGAAGCCAATCTTTGCGGCCAGCTGCCGATGTTTAAAGAAGCCATTCAATCTTTTATTTTGCATGATGATGGCACTATTGATACAACTGTTATTGGGGCTGCCGGTAACATGTTCGATCATGTAGGTGAACCCATGGTACTGGAAGAAAATTTAAATATCGGGCAGGTGCATGATGCCTTGGTTTTAGGGATAAAGGATTATTTTACAAAAATGGGCTTTACCAAAGCCATCCTTGGCAGCAGTGGTGGTATAGACAGTGCAGTTTGTTTAGCACTGGCTTGTAGGGCTTTGGGAAATGATCAGGTACGGTCAGTATTAATGCCTTCTCAATTTTCTTCAAGCCATTCTGTTAATGATGCAGAACAGTTGAGTATGAACCTGGGTAATCCTTTTGATATTATACCGGTTGAGAATATTTACAATAGTTTTTTGAATGAATTGAAACCTGTTTTTAAGGGCCTGCCGTTTGGCATAGCAGAAGAAAATATACAAAGCCGCAGCAGGGGAAATATGTTGATGGCCATTGCCAATAAGTTTGGATACATATTACTAAACACATCTAACAAAAGTGAGCTGGCAACCGGCTATGGAACACTATACGGCGATATGGCCGGGGGGTTAGCTGTTTTGGGCGATTGTTATAAGTTACAAATTTATGCATTGGCAAATTACATTAACAGGGATAAGGAAATTATTCCGGTAAATATTATTAACAAAGCACCCAGTGCTGAATTACGGCATGGCCAGAAGGATACTGATTCTTTACCTGAATATGACATACTTGATAAAATTCTTTACCAATATATAGAAAGAAGACAAGGTAGTACAGAAATAAAAGCACAGGGTTTTGATGTGGCGCTGGTTAACCGTATTTTAAAAATGGTAAACATGAATGAATACAAGCGTAACCAGTTTTGCCCCATCATACGTATTTCGCCAAAGGCTTTTGGTGTGGGAAGAAGAATGCCGATTGTAGGCAAGTACATGCGTTAAGGCCTGCCGTTATATTTTTTCTACCACCACAGCCGTTCCATAAGACAAAACTTCAGTAACCCCATTCATCACTTCGTTGGCGTCGTATCGCATGTTTATGATGGCATTGGCACCACGTTCATTGGCATGCTGCACCATCAACTGGTATGCTTCATCCCTTGTTTTTTCGCAGAGTTCGGCATAAATAGAAATCTTGCCACCAAATAAAGTTTGAACCCCTCCGGCAATATTGCCGAAAAGACTTCTGCTGCGTACAGTAATACCTCTAATAATACCCATGTGTTTAATAATGCGGTACCCTTCCAGCGCGTTTGAGGTTGTTATCAGATTTTGATCAATCATAATTGACATATTTAAGATAAAGTTAGATTGATTTTAACAAAGTTTTGCGCCCTTCATCAAAACGGCCAAAATTTTGTTCTGCATAGTTCGTATTTTGCGACCTCACTCCAACCCGACCCCTCTATCTCCCCCACGGGGAGGAAATGGAGGAGATGGAACTGGTAGATATAAACAAAGAACGAAAACAAAAAACAATACATATTCTTCTCCGTATAGTTTTCCCTTTAGGGGCGGTGGGGTAAAAAATTAAACCTATGGTTCAAACATCTGAAGACATCCGTTTGCTAAATGAAAAAATTACCAGCGCATCCGGATTTGTTACCCGTATTAATGATGAATTAAGTAAAGTGATCGTTGGTCAGCAATCGATGATCGAGCGTTTATTGATTGGTCTCTTAAGCAACGGCCATGTGTTGCTGGAAGGGGTACCCGGCTTGGCAAAAACATTGGCCATCAAATCGCTTGCGCAGGCCGTTCATGCCGATTTTAGCCGAATTCAATTTACACCAGATCTGTTACCTGCCGATGTGGTTGGTACCATGATATATAACCAGTCGAAAAATGAATTCATGGTTCGTAAAGGCCCTATCTTTTCAAATTTTATTTTAGCAGATGAAATAAACAGGGCGCCGGCAAAAGTACAAAGTGCCTTGCTGGAAGCTATGCAGGAAAGGCAGGTAACGATTGGAGATACAACTTATAAGCTGCCCGAACCATTTTTGGTGCTGGCTACACAAAATCCAATAGAGCAGGAGGGAACTTACCCTTTGCCCGAAGCACAGGTTGATCGGTTTATGCTAAAGGTGGTGGTAGATTATCCAAGTAAGACTGAAGAGCAATTGATCATTCGCCAGAATACTTTGGGGTTAAGCTTTCCACCAATAAACCCGGTGGCATCAACCAGCGAAATATTAACCGCCAAAGAATTGGTACGTCAGGTTTACCTGGATGAAAAAGTAGAGAATTATATTTTAGATATTGTTTTTGCAACGCGTTATCCTGATCAATACAACCTGCCCAAACTGAAACCTTTGATTGGATTTGGCGGATCGCCCAGGGCCAGCATCAATTTGGCACTGGCTGCAAAAGCTTATGCCTTTTTAAATAACCGGGCATTTGTTATTCCGGAGGATGTGAGAAGTATCAGCAAGGATGTTCTCAGGCATCGTATCGGTTTAACTTATGAGGCAGAAGCGGAAAATGTAAATGTTGAACAGATCATAAATGAGATTTTAAGAGGAGTAAATGTACCATAAGCAAGTTGGCCGTTGCAGGTTGCTCGTTGTTCGTTGACCGTTGTTCGTTGACCGTTGTTCGTTGTTCGTTGTTCGTGTGCGAAGGTTACTCATACTAAATTAAATTTTATGAGAAGTTATAAAGATTTAGATGCCTGGAAAAATGCCATGCAATTAGTTAAAGAGATTTATTTGTTAACTAAAAAATTTCCTAAAGAGGAATTATATGCTTTAACATCTCAAACCAAAAGAGCGGCAGTTTCAGTGCCATCAAATATTGCGGAAGGATTGGGCAGACAATATAAAAAGGATGCGTTGCAGTTTTTGCATATTTCGAGAGGGTCATTATACGAACTGGAAACTTTGTTGAATATTGCTGTAATGGTTGAAATAATAACCGAGGAAGAATTTAATAATATTATTCCTGCATTGGAAAAAGCATTGCAGGTTTTAAATGGCTTTATCAATTATAATCAAAAAGCTGATTTGAAATAAATATGTAACTATCATTTAAAAAGTTGACCGTTGATCGTTGACCGGCCTTACAATCCAAGCATTATGCTATTTTGGAGGCAGACTGAAGTCGCACACGATCAACGATCAACGATCAACGAACAACGGTCAACGAACAACGCATTATGCTGTTAACAACAGAAGAAATACTAAAAAAAGTTCGTGAGCTTGAAATTAAAAGCAAGAAGATCACCACGCATTTATTTACGGGGGAGTACCATTCTGCTTTTAAGGGCAAGGGTATGAGCTTTAGGGAAGTGCGGGAATATTATGCCGGTGATGATGTGCGTTTCATCGACTGGAATGTGAGTGCCAGATTTAGTCATCCGTTTACCAAGGTTTTTGAAGAAGAAAGAGAGCTCACCGTGATGTTATTAATTGATACCAGTGCCAGTAATTTGTTTGGCACTGTGGCCAGAAAAAAAAGAGACCTGATCGTGGAAATGGGTGCTGTACTTACTTTTAGTGCTATCAATAACAATGATAAAGTGGGCGTTATTTTCTTTAGCGATAAGATAGAAAAATACATCGCTCCCAAAAAAGGCAGGCAACAAGCTTTATATATTGTACGTGAACTGTTAACCGTAGAAGCAAAAAAGCAGGGTACCAACCTGGATGATGCCATCAAGTTTTTCAGCCGTTCTGTAAAGCAACGCAGTATAGCTTTTGTATTAAGCGATTTTTTGGCAACCGGTTATGAGGATGGCCTTAAAGTAATAGGCAATAAACATGATGTGATTGGTATACGTGTTTATGATAAGATGGATATGCAACTGCCCGACGCGGGTTTACTACAGGTGCAGGATGCAGAAACAAACAAAAATTTGTGGATAGACAGCAGTGATGAAATGGTGCGTTTCAATTACCAGCAGCATTTTATGCTGCAAAGTGAACTGAGTAAAAATTATTTCAGGAAAGCAGGTGCTGAGTTGTTACATGTAAGAACGGATGATGATTACGTGAAAATATTGCAGCAGTTTTTCATTAACAGAATGTAAGCATACAAGTTGACAGTTGTTCGTTGATCGTTTGCGAAGAATGGAGACTGATTTTGTAAAAAGCCCAACAACGAACAACTACCAACGAACAACGATTTAATAAATTGAAAGCATAAATGACAAGTAAAAAGAACCATTGGAATGTGATACGTGCCGGATTAACAGTCTGTTTTTCTTTTTGTATGCAGCTTGTTATTTGCCAAACCCTGCAAACCATTACCGATAAAAAAGATATTTTAATTGGTGAGCAGATCAAACTCACCATTAAATCACCAATGGATGGCTTGACCAAATGGGTCGTTCTCCCGGATTCAATTCCTCATTTTGACATTGTAGAATCTACTAAACCCGATACTGTAAATTTCAAAGACGATTCCAAAGCCATTGAACAAACCATAATCATTACCAGCTTTGATTCGGGCAGATGGGTGTTTCCGGCTTTGCCAGTGCAGTTTGCCGGCACAGCAGGGCAGGCACCACAAATAGTAAAAACCGATTCGTTTTATGTAAATGTATCTTATGCTCCGGCAGATAGCACCAATCAGCTGCGTGATATAAAACCGATCATCAAAGTGACGGTCTTCGATTTTTTCTGGCTTTATATTTCTGGCGGCGTTTTACTTTTGCTACTGCTTATTATTCTGTTATACTGGTTTTTTAAAAAGAAAAAGAAAGATGCTCTGGTAACAGCTGTTTCAAAGCTTTCGCCTTTTGATGAAGCGATGCAGGCATTGAAAGACCTGACTCAATTTAATTTGCAGGATGCGGCCGACATAAAATTATATCATATAAAACTGGCTGATATTTTTAAAAATTACCTGGGCCGCAAACAGGGTAAAAACCTGTTCAACAAAACCACCGGCGATCTTTTAATAAGTATGAAGGAAGTTAATTTGCCACCCGATAACATCTCAGAACTGGCTACAGTTCTGCGAAGTACCGATGCGGTGAAATTTGCCAAGTACCTTCCCTTATCAAATCAAAGCGAAGACTGCCTGCAAAAAGTAAAGGAAACAATTGAATTAACGGAACGAAAAACGAGCAACTAACAACAAGAAATGCTTTTCAACTATTTTAAAAATATAACCTTTAGCCAACCTTGGTTTTTATTATTACTGATTATTGTGCCGGTATTAATCTGGTGGTATGCGTCAAAAAATAATGAGCGGCTGGGGGCAATCATTATTTCAGATGTTTCGGCAAAGGGTTTACACTCCTGGAAAACCAGTTTCCGGCATTTGCCTTTTGTGTTTCGGCTACTGGCTATTATTTTTATTACAACAGCCATGGCCAGGCCACAAACGATGTTTGAAGAACAGAATGCCGAAGGGGAAGGTGTGGATATTGTTTTGTGTATAGATGTAAGTGGTAGTATGACGGCACAGGACCTTACCCCAAACAGGCTGGAAGCTGCAAAAAATGTAGCTATCGATTTCGTGAATAAAAGGCTGACAGACCGCATTGCCATTGTGATTTTTTCGGGAGAGAGTTTTACGCAATGTCCGCTTACAACCGATCACGCTGTTTTAATATCGGCCATAGAAAATATACGCAACGGCTTGCTGGAAGATGGTACAGCCATTGGCTCGGGACTGGGCACCAGTGTTGATCGGTTGCGTACCAGTAAATCAAAAAGCAAGGTGGTTATTTTATTAACCGATGGGGAAAATAACGGCGGGTTGATTGATCCAGAAACAGCCAAAGAAATTGCAAAAGCATTTCAGATTAAGGTTTACACTATTGGTGTGGGCACCGATGGTTATGCACCTCAGCCGGTAAATACACCCATGGGTGTGGTCATGCAGCAGGGCAAGGTATCTATAGATGAAAAACTGCTGAAAGAAATTGCAGCAGAAACCGGCGGTAAATATTTTCGTGCAAAAGACAATGACGGCCTTACCGGCATTTATGACGAAATAAACGGTCTTGAAAAATCAAAGGTAGAAATATCAACCAGAACACGATACACTGAAAAATTCTTCCCCTTTATTATTGCCGCACTGGCGTTATTGTTTTTAGAGCTATTGCTGAAGTTTACAGTGTTCAGGAAGTTTCCATAAGGGGTAGGTACATTTTTTTAAAACTGAAGTAAACTACCCGTTGGTCATAAGGCCAGGAGGAGGGTATTTGCTGAGCAGGAAATACCTGCACCGGCAATAACCAATGCCCGCTTCATAACATAAAATATTGTACCTTCTCATTTCAATTCAACTCATATTTATGAAAAAATTGCTCATTTGCTTATTTATCATTTCCTCCTTAACATCAAATGCACAGAACGCCGATTCTGCCTGGATCAGGGATCATTATCAAAAGAAGGAAGTTTATATAACCATGCGCGACGGTGTAAAATTGTTCACCTCGGTTTACATGCCAAAAGATACAACCACCAAGCATCCGGTACTGATATCAAGAACACCTTATTCATGCCAGCCTTATGGAGAAGACAAATGGACGCCCTATTGGGAAACTTATTTAAAAGAATATTTTAAAGAAGGCTATATCATGGTAACACAAGATGTACGCGGCAGGTGGATGAGCGAAGGTGAATTTAAAGATGTGCGGCCCTTCAATGCAAATAAAAAAGGAAAAGAAATTGATGAAGCAAGTGATAGTTATGATGCTATTGACTGGTTGGTAAAAAATATTCCCGGTAACAATGGCAATGTGGGTGTGTTTGGAATTTCTTATCCGGGGTTTTACACCAATATGGCTGCAGCAAGCAACCATCCTGCATTAAAGGCAGCCAGCCCGCAGGCACCTGTTACCAATTGGTTCATTGGCGACGACTTTCACCACAACGGTGTTTTCTTTCAGTTGGATGCTGTTGATTTTTACTCGGCCCTCGGATTTGCATTCGGGGTACCGCATCCAAAACCTGTAGCGGTACCTGCAGAATCTAAAGGATATGCGGTGCATGATAATTATAAATTTTTTCTGGAGACAGGTACTTTAAAAAACCTTACCAAATATATGGGCGATAGTATCGCATTCTGGAAAGACCTCATGGCACATCCCAATTACGACGCCTGGTGGAAGGCAAGGGATGCACGACTGGCCACACAGCACTTACAACCTGCCATGTTGTGGGTAGGCGGTTTGTTTGATGCAGAAGATTGCTGGGGTGCATGGAACGCTTATAAAGCAGCCGAACAAAATAATCCAGGTAAAGCTTTTAATAAGATCGTTGAAGGTCCCTGGTACCATGGTCAGTGGGCTAATAATGATGGCACACACCATGGTAATATACAGTTTGGTTCCAATACCAGTGATTATTACCAGCAGCATTTTGAAATTCCATTCTTTAATTATTTTCTGAAAGGAAAGGGCGACATTTCAAAAATAGCAGAAGCTAATATTTATATATCAGGTGCCAATGAATGGCGGTCTTTTTCACAATGGCCACCCGCAGAAAAGAAGGATGAAACCTTGTACCTGCAGGCCAATGGAAAATTGTCTGCTGCAAAACCTTTGGCAGAAAATAGTTTTTCAGCATATACAAGTGATCCCGCCAAACCGGTTCCGTACGAGGAGCATGTACATTTTAACAGAACAAGAAAATACATGACCAACGACCAGCGCTTTGCTGCACGCAGGCCGGATGTACTGGTATTTCAAACAGATACACTCAGCAAAGACATCACCCTGGCAGGAAACGTTATTGCCAATATCATCACCAGTATTTCAACTACCGATGCCGACTTTGTAGTTAAGATCATAGATGTGTTTCCCGACTACCTGGGATATAACAATGTGAATATTTATGCCGAAACAGATCCTGTAGATCCTTACCCCATGGGTGGTTACCAGATGCTGGTGAGGGCCGAAATATTCAGGGGTCGCTATCGGAAGAGTTACGAAAACCCTTCCGCTTTTACGCCGGGTAAAATAGAAGAAGTAAAATTTGAATTGCCATCCATTGCACATCGTTTCGGCAAGGGCCACCGCATCATGGTGCAGGTACAAAGCAGCTGGTTCCCGCTGGCCGATCGCAATCCCCAGCAGTTCATTGATATTTACCATTGCAACGAGAAAGATTTCATCAAGTCGGATATAAAAATTTATCACGACAATAAAAATGCGTCGGTTATTATTTTGCCGGTGTTGAATGAGTGAATTTTATTTTACCACTTTCACACTTCATCAACAGGCGTAATTATTTAAGGAATATAGACTGCGCATAACCATCATAAGCCGCATAGGGTAAAGCCGTAGCGACACCATTTTTCCAGACCTTTGGAACATAACCTACCTGCTTTTCAAATCCTGCAATATATACATCATTACCGGATAAAGCAATTGAAGCAGCAGCCGAACTATTGGTAACACTGTTTAAATAAATCCCATTCCCATTTTTCCATATTTTTACCTGGTCTCTGGTACCGTTATGCTCAGATCCTGCAACATAAACATCTGTACCTGCAACATAAACCGAGTTACCAGCTGCACGGATAGACCCGCTTGTTAAAGTTGTGGCAACGCCGTTTTTCCAAAGCTTGGCTACATCCATAAAACCGTTATAGTCATATCCTGCAGCATACACATCCGTGCCTGAAACAACAACCGACTTGGCTTTGGTTTGAATATTACTGCCCGGTAAAATAGTGGGTACACCATTTTTCCAGATCTTTGCATAGATTCCACTGGTAGGGCCACCACTCTCAAATCCCGAAACATACACATCGGTTCCTGAAACAAAAACCGACATGCCCTGTGCATCATTAACCCCATTTGTAAGTGCAGTAGCAATGCCATTCTTCCAGATTTTTGCAACTTCTGCAGTACCATTAAACTCAAAGCCTGCCACATATACATCTGCGCCTAAAACAAAAACCGAACTGGCATTTGCACGAAAAGTGCCATTTGTTAAAGAGGTAGCGACACCGTTTTTCCAAAGTTTTGCTACATCAGTGGTACCGTTATTCTCATAACCTGCTACATACACATCTGTACCCGAAACATATACCGACCAGGCTGCTGATGTTTTAGTGCCATCTGTTAAATTAACCGCAACACCATTTTTCCAGAGTTTTGCAACATACCTGGTACCGTTATTATCAACACCGGCAACATACACATCCGGTCCTGCTGGTTCGGTAGTATTATTTTTTTTACAACTTAAAAAAATAATAGGAAAAAATAAAATACAAAACAGCTTTTTCATGTAGTTACAGATTTAATGTGTAGATATTAAGTTGTATAGAATTTATGATTCGGAAAGTTATTGTCTTATTAATGAAAGCGTGATTGATGTATTTGGAGTGGTTTGTGGAAAAAAAATAACTGTATTCTTACAATCAAAAGATATTACCGTTCCCGATTGCCCATCCAGCACTACGGTACTGCCTGATAAAGCCCAGTGACCGTTAGAATTTCCGCCGGGATAACACAAGGCCCCGGCATCTTCCTGTAAGGTTGTATTGCTTTGATTAAAATGCCATAGGTCATCTTGCCTGCAGGCAGGCCAGTTTAAAAAATCATCAGTGCCCGGGTCAGTAGCACTGTTTTTATATACTACAGATCTTACTTTAAACACCCCAGCAAAATTTGAGTCGTTTAGCTCACATGTTTTTTCTTTCTTGCAGCCAGATAAAACAAAGGGAATTAACAGTGTAAATACAAAGTTGAGCTTCATAAAGAAAATTAATATGACAGATTAACCAACCCTTTTGTTTAGTCAGATGATAACCTAAAAGTAACGACATATTACTTAAATCCGGCTACCTCAGACAAATTCGTGTAATTAATTTTAATTCGTGAAATTTGCCCCTAATGAATGCAACCGTATATAAAAGCACCGGCAGTTGGTATATTGTAAAAGATGATAGCGGTAATCAATTTAATGCCCGTATGTTGGGGAAATTTAAAATTGACGGACTAACCAGTACCAACCCTATTGCTGTTGGCGACCAGGTGAATATTGAAATGGAGAATGAGCTGGAAGGCTCGGTTACCATTACCGAAATAGGCAAGCGTAAAAATTATATTACCCGTACTTCGCCCGCCAATAAACACCAGCATCATATCATAGCTTCCAACTTGGATCAATCGCTTTTGTTTGCTACACTTAAAGACCCCAAAACATCACAGGGTTTTATTGATCGATTTTTAATTACTTCAGAAGCGTATCATATTCCCTCTATCATTGTATTTAATAAAAGCGATCTATACCGAAAAAAAGAGGAAGATAAATTCGCTGAAGTAAAAGCTATTTATGAAGCCATTGGCTACCAGGTTTTATCTATGAGTATTGAAAAGGAAAAGGGGGTAGATGCCGTTAAAAATTTACTGAAAGATAAAGTGACTTTGTTAAGCGGACATTCAGGTGTTGGTAAATCAACTTTTATAAATGCTGTTTTTCCTGAACTGAAATTAAAAACGCAGGATGTAAGCGGCTGGAGTGGCAAGGGATTGCACACAACCACTTTTGCCGAAATGTTTGACCTGCCTGCCGGACAGACAGGTTTACCCGATGGTGGAAAAATTATTGATACACCGGGCATAAGAGAATTGGGGCTTGTTGATATTCCGAAAGAAGAACTGTCGCACTATTTCCCCGAAATGAGGGCACTAATAAACGACTGCAAGTTTAATAACTGTATGCATTTAAATGAACCAGGCTGTGCGGTTAAATTAGCTGTTGAGGAAGGCGGAATACATATGGACAGGTATATCAGCTATTGCAATATACTGGATAGCATTAATGAGAAAAGCTATTGAGGAAGGTTGTTCGTTGATGGTTGTCAGGAATCGTTGTTCGTTGTTCGTGTTCAACGGCGGTCAGTCTGCAAAACAGAAGAGAGCTTACTTTAAGAGCCGGACATCGATCAACGGCCAATTTCTAGTAGATCCGGTTCTCTAAAAAATGAGCAACTTCCATTACAACATTATTGTTTTTAGCCACATTCTTCATTTGCTGCGGATAAATACTTACGCCGTTAAATATGTTGTAGTGCAGGGTTAAAAACTGCCCGCGGTATTGAAAATCCCAGTCCAGGGTTTCGGCATCATCAATCTGGTTAAGAAAATTAATTTTTAAATCTTTCGCCAGTGTATTAGCTATGGCATAGAATTTTGAAATGCCGCAATTATCATCAATAACAGCTTCGGAGCAACCATTGTTGGTTTTAAGTTCGTAGCACATAGGTTTAGGTTTATTTTTATGAATATTGGAAAATCAATGACATTAAATTTATTTATCAACCACCTCTCCACTTGGCTTTCTTTGCTGCCTTTTCGGCTTTTGCATCGCCGCCTAATAATTTTTCTGCACCTACATTTCTACCATCAGTGGGGCAGCCGACCTTATCTTTTTTACTAAATATTCTACTAACAAAACACCCACTCAGTAAAAAGGAAATCATTAAAAAAGCAAGTAGTATTTTTTTCATGTATTAAAGATAATATTTTATTTTACTTCAAACCAACTGCTGTACATCACATAATTCTCAGCAATCCTGTTAATTTCGCCACTGATCATTTCCTGACTAATATCTTTTACTTTTTTGGCAGGCACGCCTGCATAAATACTTCCGGCTTCAACTTTTGTGTTTTCAAGCACCACGGCACCTGCGGCAATGATGCTATTACTGCCAATGTAAACATTGTCCATCACAATGGCACCCATTCCAATGAGCACGTTATCCTCTATAACGCATCCATGTACAATTGCATTGTGTCCGATGCTAACATTATTTCCAATTACGGTAGCGGCTTTAAGGTATGTACAGTGAATGATGGCCCCATCCTGCACATTTACCTTGTTACCCAAACGTATACTGTTTACATCTCCCCTTAAAACGGCATTAAACCAAATACTGCAATTATTGCCCAGGACCACATCGCCTACCAGGGTAGCATTGGGTGCAATAAAACACTCGTTACCAAAGCTGGGAAACATGTCTTTAACCGGAAGAATTACTGGCATATGTTGTACATTTTATGTTGCTTCAAATTTTATGTTTTTTAATCTGTCAGGTGATGTCCCCATTTTTCCGGAAACAGTTATTCATATTTTTAAAAGGGGATACCGATCAACACATACGACTGTAATTTTTTGCTTTGGTCACAATACATGGCACTCAGCTCTATAGGTCCGATAGGTGTTCTGTAGGCAAATGTTAATGCATATCCCGAAAGCCCATTTCTATTGGAGGTTGAATTTTTAGTGGTGGCAAAGTCTTTTACCAATCCATTTACACGCGCACTGATATAAATGTTATTAGCAGGGTTATACCTTAATCCCAAATGTAAAACAGCAACGCTGGAAGAATTAAGGGTAGCTTCCTGTAATCCTGCAAACCTGATCTGGTTTCTGAAACTGCCGTTAAGACCACCAATTAAAAAATTATTGAGATGGTTGGGGTTAGCTGTAAAATTAACACCCGCCTGAAACTCTGTTAAAAAAGTAAATCTTTTGTTTATGGGTTTATATGAAGACAGATCCAGTACCAGCCTGGCATAATTATCAAAATTTAAACCGGATGGAGTTACAGGCACTCCGTTTTTATAAAGTATAAGTGTAGGTTTTTGATCAAACACCTGGGCCAACTCCATATTGATCTTTAAGCCTGTGGTAGGAAAAAAAATCTGGTTAAGATCATTGTATTTTAAATACACATAGCTTTTAATGTCGGTAAACCGGCCCTTGGTTTCGATTGCCGATTTTATAGATGGGCTGTATCTGATATATTCAAATGCGGTTCCTATACCGGCGGCAATTTTATTAGTACCGCTATTTTGAAAATTAAGGAATAGCTGTGAAAAATTTTGTTTATAAGCACCTTCCAGTTTATAATTCTGGTAGGTATTAATGGTCTGGTTATCGAGTCTGAAGCCGGCAATAAAGGCCCGGTTTTTAATGCGCCCCAAATATTGAAAATGTTCTGCTTCAATTTGTGTGCTTTCGCCAATGGAAAGCGATACCATACTACGTGAGTTGTGAATAATAAAATCACGGGTGGTTAAATTGGCATTAACATTTATGCCCCTGAAACGGGTATAATACAACGCTGCTTTTAAAAAGGTACTGGGAATTTCCTCGGCAGTAAAAACAATACTGGCCGTGTCTTTTGATATGGGTTCCAAAGTATAGGATATGCTGCTATAATAGCGCGAACCAATGGCCCTGCGAATACTTTTATTGATCTGTACAGCGGTATAGAATTTATGGTCATTAAAATTCATCAGGTGAAAGAAGAAAGGGGCTGTGGTCTTTTTTAAACCATTAACAGAATAAGTTGTAATAAATACGGCCTTATTTGTAACTGTGTTATCCGCCTTTTCAGTTGCAGTCCCCAATGCATTGATACTGTCGGCTAATTTTTTAAATACGGGGTAATACTCCAGGCCTTTTTCCAGACCAACTTTCATAATCTCCTTACTGCTTCCAAAACTGCCGGTATTGTATTCTTCCATCGGCATGTGAATGTAAATATCAGTTAAGGGGCGCTCTTCTTTAAAATCACTGGCCTCTCTAAAAAAAGCCATTTGTAATAAAACGTCAACGGGGCTTTTGATCTTATCAATCTTTGCAAGTCCGTTTGTAACGTTGCTGCCAATGATGATATCGGCTCCCATTTCCTTTACATTTTTAACCGGAAAATTTCTTACCAGTCCACCATCAACCAGTTTTTTTTGATCGCGGTTTACAGCAGAGAAAATAGAAGGAATGGCCATGGTTGCCCGCAGGGCAGTAATGATGTTACCGGTATCTAAAACAACCAAGTCGCCGGTTTCCAAATCGGTTGCCATGCATTTGAATGGGATTTTAAAGTCATTGAAGTCACGGATATGATACACATGAAAGAACAGCTCCGAAAACTTCATATTCAATTGCTGACCGGTAATTACGCCGGTTGTTAATTTTATTTTTTTATTGATAAAGGGTAGTTCAATAGCAAAACGGCTGTATTGGTCTTTCTCTTCCATCGACAGCGTCTTTAATGGAACATTATTGGAGAATAAAACATCAAAGTCAATATCTTTTCTCAATCTTTCAATATCATTTCCGCTGTATCCTGAGGCATACAAGGCGCCTACAATGGCACCCATACTGGTGCCGGTGATATAATCTATTTTAAGTCCTGCACTGTCTATAGCTTTTAAAATGCCAATATGTGCCAAACCCTTGGCACCACCACCACTTAGTGTAAGGCCAATTTTAGGACGGGCATTTTTATTTTGGGCAAACAGGTTACCAGCTATACTTAAACAACAAATGAGGTAAAGGATAAATTTCATTTAGGAACCTGTTAAAATAGTTGGTTAGGTAAGAAAGGGTACAAATTACGAATTTTCTGCTTTTCTATTTTCTTATAAAAGTTAATTATTCCCTTTTAATGCCTGAATCAATAAATGCAGGCTTGCTCAATTGTGTTTACAAGCTAAGGGGGTAACGATAAACCGGCGGAGATTTTGGTTTTACTGGCTTTAATGAATTTGTTTTATAACTACAAGTTGATTTTTTGTTTTTAGATAGCTTTATTTTGCAGTAATAATAGGTATTATGACAAATCGCCAGCTTTTTTTAAATCATGTAGGACAAACATCTGAATCGCCTCTTTGCCTGGAGATCGTAAAGGCCGAAGGTTGCAAACTGTTTGATGCCGAAGGAAAAGAATATATTGATCTGATAGGTGGCATCAGTGTTTGTAATGTGGGGCATAGGCATCCGAAAGTTATTGAGGCCATAAAAAAACAGCTGGATCATTACCTGCACATCATGGTTTATGGCGAGTTGGTACAGAGCCCACAGGTGTTGTATGCCAAAATGCTAACGGCCAATTTACCGGCTTCACTTGATTCGGTTTTTTTTACGGCCAGTGGCAGCGAAGCTACAGAAGGGGCCATGAAGCTGGCCAAAAGATATGTAAACCGAACACAGATCATCTCATTTAAAAATTCCTATCATGGCAGTACGCAGGGGGCTTTAAGTGTGATGGGTAGCGAATACTGGCAACAGGCTTTTCGCCCGTTATTACCAGATGTTTTGCAAATGACTTATAATTCGTTTTCAGATCTTGAAAATATTTCTGAACGTACCGCTTGTGTAATTGCTGAAACCATACAAGCCGAAGCTGGCGTACTGGTTCCACAAAATGATTGGCTCAAGGCGCTTCGGAAAAAATGTAATGATACCGGAACGCTGCTGGTATTGGATGAAATTCAGTGTGGCTTTGGTAGAAATGGAACACTATGGGCATTTGAACAGTTTGATGTAGTGCCTGATATTTTATTATTGGGCAAAGCCTTGGGTGGCGGCATGCCGTTGGGCGCTTTTATTGCAAATAAAAAAATAATGGATTCACTTACACATGATCCTGTACTTGGGCATATCAATACATTTGGGGGTCACCCGGTTTGCTGCGCTGCGGGTTTGGCGGCGTTTGATGTTTTGCGGGATGAAAAATTGGTTGAAACAGTTACTGAAAAAGAGAAATTGTTTCTGTCGCTATTAAAGCATCCAAAGATTCAGCAGGTAAATAGTTGTGGTTTGATGATCGCCGTATATTTTGATAGTTTTGAAACGAATAAACAGGTTATTGATAAGCTGATTGAACAAGGTGTATTTACCGATTGGTTTTTATTTGCATCAAATTGTTTACGCATTGCACCGCCATTAACAATAAGAAATGATGAGATAACAATTGCCTGCGAGAAAATAATTAAAATA